>CAZQJF010000115.1:4933-8133 GCA_964593735.1 uncultured Streptomycetaceae bacterium
GGGAGAGCCGCGAAGCAGCGAGGGGCCAGGCGGGGGGGTGAGGGAGCGGTCAGTCGGGGCATGACTGCTCGACATTCCTGCGGCTGATCACGGAACAAAAGGAAAAACTCATTCTACTATCCTCTCTCTTTCAGCGGCAAACGCGAGTTACTACACTGATCACATGAAGGAGCAGCCGGGGATGGATGAAGGACACGGATCGGGCCGCGAATCCCTCGCGAACGCGGAGCGCGTGTCGCCCTGGCCCAAAGCGGTTCCCGCGGCTATCGATACGCGCGACCTGCGCCACGCACTGAGCTGCTTCGCCACGGGGATCACGGTCGTGACCGCCCGCGCTGCGGACGGGCGGGCCGCCGGCGTGACCGCGAACTCGTTCTGTTCGGTTTCGCTCGATCCGCCGCTCGTCCTCTGGTGCCTGTCGAAGTCGGCGCCCAGCGGACCGGTTTTCGTGAAGGCGACACATTTTGCCATCCACGTGCTCGCCGAGGACCAGGGCGAGCTCTCGGGCCGCTTCAGCAGGCCTTCCAGGGACAAGTTCGCGGGCCTGGCGGTTTCCGAGGGGCTCGCTGGAACCCCCCTGCTGGACTGCGCGGCGGTATTCGAGTGCCGGTGCGAGCACCGCTACGACGGCGGCGATCACCTGATCATCGTGGGCCGGGTGGAGCGTTTCCGCCACACGGCGCGACCGCCGCTGTTGTTTCACTCCGGGCGCTACTGCGGCGTAGTGCGCCCCTGACCATGCTCAACAAGATCGTCGATACGCTGGGGGAGGCCGTTGCCGACGTGCCCGACGGGGCGTCCATCCTGATCGGAGGATTCGGCGTCGGCATCGCCGAAGGGCTGCTCGTGGCGCTGTTACGGCAAGGTGCAAGGAACCTGACGCTCGTTTACAACAATGCGGGCAAAGACGAAAACAATCTCGCCCGGCTGATCAAGCACGATCGCGTGGCGAAGATGATCTGCACCTTTCCCGAAGGCAAAGACGCCTACATCTTTCGTGACAAGTACCTGGCGGGCAAGATCGAGCTGGAACTGGTCCCGCAGGGGACCCTCGCCGAGCGCATGCGCGCCGGGGGCTCCGGCATCGGAGGCTTCTACACCCGCGCCGGAGTCGGCACCGAGATCGCCGCGGGCAAGGAAGTGAAGGAGTTCGACGGCGTTCCGCACATACTCGAACGCGCCTTGCGCGCCGACTATGCGTTCGTGCGCGCGCGCAAGGCCGACCGCTGGGGCAACCTCACCTATAACAAGGCCGGGCGCAACTTCAATCCCGTCGTGGCGATGGCCGGCAAAGTCACGATCGCCGAGACCGACGAGATCGTCGACCTGGGCGCGCTGGACCCGGAACACATCGTGACGCCCGGGATCTTCGTGCAACGCGTGGTCAGAACGGAGCAGGCCCATGCATGACAAGACGCCGCTTACCCGCGAGCAGATGGCGCGACGGATCGCGCAGGACATTCCCGACGGCTCGTACGTGAATCTCGGCATAGGCATGCCGCTGCTGGTCGGCAATTACCTTCCGGCCGGACGGGAGATCGTTCTGCACGCCGAGAACGGCGTGCTCGGAATGGGGCCGGCGCCGCGGAAAGGCGAGGAAGATCCCTGGCTGGTCAGCCCCGGCAAGGCCGCCGTCACGCTGCTCCCCGGCGGCAGCTACTCGCACCACGCCGATTCGTTCTCCATGACGCGAGGCGGGCACGTCGACATCGCCGTGCTGGGCGGCATGCAGGTTTCGGCCGCGGGCGACCTTGCCAACTGGAAGGTCAGGGGCGCGCAGTTGGGCAGCATAGGCGGCGCCATGGACATCGCGGTCGGTGTGAAGCGGGTATTCGTGGTCATGACCCACGTCACGAAGGAGGGCGCGCCGAAGATCGTCAATGCGCTGTCCTATCCGTTGACCGCGCTGGGGTGCGTGAAGCGCATCTACACCGATATCGCGGTGATTGATATTGCGGCGGATGGGCTGGTCTTGCGCGAGGTTGCGCCGGGATACACTGCCGCGGAGGTCCAGGCCATGACCGAGCCCAGGCTCGCGGTGCCGGCGGCGCTCTCGGAGATCGCAGCCTGATCCCGCCCCTGTCCGGGGTGCTCAAGCTCCCCGACTGGACGTAAAGCTTTGGCCACGGAAACACACGGAAAGACGAAACCTAAAATAGGTTCGTGGTCCTAACTCCGTGGTGCGCTTTCCGTGTGTTTCCGTGGCTGAATTTTCCCTGGAGCAACCATTGTTAGTTCGACTTGTTTCCGTCGCGCTGGTATCATTCGCAGGTATACACATCCCATACACACCGGAGCTGCCATGCGGACCAACATCGTACTGGACGACAAGCTCGTTGCCCGGGCGATGAAGCTCGCCGGAGCGAAGACCAAGCGCGAAGCGGTCCACGTGGCCTTGCGAGAATTCGTGCGCAGCCGCTCGCGACCGGACGTCCGGGACCTCTACGGCATCGGCGGCCTCGAGTCCGGCTACGACTACAAGAAGCTCCGCGCGGGCAGGTAGTGCTGCTGGTTGACACCTCGGTCTGGATCGATTTCCTCGGCGCGCGCGCCACGCGGGCCGTTGAATACTTCCGTGAGCGGCTCGAGGCGCGCGACGAGTTTGCCTTGACGGAGCTCGTATACCTCGAGGTGCTGCAAGGGGTGCGTGAGCCGGGTGCAGTGAAAAAGATAGCCGGATATCTCCAGCGACAGCGCTTCGTGGGCCCCCTTCGCGGATTGCAGACCTACGATGCGGCGGCGGAGCTCTACCGGCGGTGCCGGGCGGCGGGCGTCACGGTAAGAAGCACGATCGACTGCCTCATCGCACAGATGGCCGTCGAGTACGGAGCGACGCTCTTGCACAGTGACCGCGACTACGAGCGGATCGCGGGTATCGAGGCCAGGCTGAAACTTGCGCCGTAGAAGGCCTTCGGCACGCCCGAGGGACGCGAAGCGTGGTTCCTCAAGGGGCCTGTAATGGGAGTCGTGAATCACCGTAGCATCTAAAAGATCCCCAGCGCCAGTCCGGCAGCGATCGCCGCGCCGGCCTCTTCGCAGCGTCCCAGCTCTATTTCAGATATCGTCTTCGGAGCCAGTATCGCTGCGGACGTTTGCGCGTGGGTGCACACGATGATGGGCTCGCACACGGGCTTCAGGCGCCAGCCGGTGCAGATGCGCTCGATCTGGCGCACCGCGTTGTGGCCGTCGCTGCCGGCGCA
>CAZQJF010000116.1:0-8131 GCA_964593735.1 uncultured Streptomycetaceae bacterium
GCCGTCGTAGCTCCAGTCGAGATCGTACTTGACGCCGTGCCGGTCGAGGATGCCGTGCACGCGCGTCTGCAGCGACTCCAGCGTGCTCGCCGTGGAGAAACGGAAGTTGAAGCGTATGTGCGCTTCGCCCGGGATCACGTTGCCCACGCCGGTGCCGGCGTTGAAATTGGAGATCTGCCAGGTCGTGGGTGGGAAGTACTCGTTGCCCTCGTCCCATTTCGTCTGTGCCAGCTCGGCTATCGCCGCTGCCACGTCGTGCACCGGGTTCTTCCCGAGATGCGGATAGGCGACATGGCCCTGAATGCCCTTCACGACCAGGCGGCCGGAGAGCGAGCCGCGCCGCCCGTTCTTCATCATGTCGCCGAGCCGGCTCACGCAAGTGGGCTCGCCGACGATGCAGTAGTCGAGCTTTTCGCCGCGCGCCTTGAGCGCTTCCACTACGCGCACGGTTCCGTCCACGGCGGGCCCCTCCTCGTCCGAGGTGAAGAGCACCGCGATGGAACCGGCGTGATCCGGATGTTCACCTACGAAACCTTCTATCGCCTCGACGAAAGCGGCGAGCGAGCTCTTCATGTCGGCCGCGCCACGGCCATAGAGCGCGCCGTCGCGAACGGTGGGCGTGAATGGATCGGATTGCCACTGCTCGGCCGGGCCGGTAGGCACCACGTCCGTGTGTCCGGCCAGGCATACGAGGGGCGCCGTGTCGCCCCGCCGCGCCCACAGGTTATCCACGCCGTTCGCGCTGAAGCGCTCGCAGTGAAACCCAAGCGGCGCGAGGAGCGTGGTGATCAGGTCGAGGCAGCCCGCATCGTTCGGCGTAACCGAGGGCCGGGCGATCAGTTGCTTTGCGAGCTCGAGGGTATTGATGGGCATGGCGGTTTCTGTTGGCCGGTATCCGCCTCGGCCCTGTGTCGCCGAGATGAAACTCCTGACCGGGTATCTTCGTTAGGAATCCGGCGCGAAGGCCGGCGGATTCCTGATTCCTGAATGTTAGCAAATAGTGGGTAAAATGCAGAAGTTTCCCGCACCGCCTGCCCCGGTCCACAGCGTGACGGCCGTAATCGTTTCCCGTCATTTCAGTGTGCGCCGCGGCGCGGGCCTTGCCGCAATTACGCTGAGCGAGCGGGCCCCGGCGGACCTCCCGGACCTCCCGGACCTCCTCGTGCGCGAGCAGGATATGATAGTGAACGCCACCGATCTTAAACAGCAGGGCCATAGGAGAAAAGCATGAAATTCGATCGTTGCATCACCGCACTGGCGCTCGCCTGCTGGTGCACGGCTGCGCCCGCGCAAGGCTGGACGCCGCAGAAGAACGTGGAAATCATCGTCGGGTCCGCTCCCGGAGGCAGCAACGACCGGACCGGGCGATTCGTCGAGCGGATGCTGCGCGAGCATAACCTGGTCAACACGACGCTCGCCGTAGTCAACAAGCCGGGCGGCGGCACCCAGATCGCCTTCGCCTACGTCAATCAGCACGCCGGCGACGCGCACTACCTCCTGATAGGCACCACGGCCCTGCTCACCAGTCACATCACCGGTCAGGGCCAGCTCTACTATGCCGACTTCACGCCGATTGCGTCGTTGTTCAACGACTACACCGTGTACGCCGTGAATGCCGCATCCCCGATGGCGACCGGCAAGGACCTTCTGGACCGGTTGAAGAAGGACCCCGGTTCCGTGTCAACCGGATTCGCGACCGCGCTCGGCAGCCACCAGCACATTGCCGCGTGCCTGCTGCTCAAGGCGCTCGGCCACAATGGACGCGACCTCAAGGCGGTCGCTTTCAAGGGGTCGGCCGGGGCCATTACCGCGCTGCTGGGCGGCCACCTCGAGCTGGTGACCACCGCCGCGGGCAATGCAGCGCCGCACGTCGCGGCTGGACGCATGCGAGTACTGGCCGTCGGCGCTCCCAAACGCCTCGGGGGCTCGCTTGCCAATGTCCCGACCTGGAGGGAGCAGGGGGTGGACGTGGTCATCGGCGGGTGGCGGGCGATCATGGGACCCAAGGGACTCTCCCAGGCGCAGGTCGCGTACTGGGAGGGCGTGCTGAGAAAGGCCACGCAGGTGCCCGAGTGGCGCGCCGACCTGGAGAAGAACTACTGGTCGGACGACTTCGTCGCCAGCGCGCAGTTCAGCAAGGATCTCGTGAAAGACTATGCGGAGATGAAGGCGGTGCTCACCGACGTGGGCCTCGCCAAACAGAAATGAAAGCATAAACCGCGCATTTCGGGCAACCGACCCGGGAGACTGGATGACGACAACGACTGCAGCCATTTTTCGCGAGCGCCCGCTGGCGGAAGTGAAAACAGAAATCACCCGGCGGGCGGGGAAGATCAATCCGCTCGGCGGCATCAAGGCCGACGATGCGGAACAGGTGGCCAGGGCGCTCACCAGCCTCGACCGGGACGAATGGGCCAGGCAGTGGTCGAAATTCGGGCTGCGCTACGAGGCCCAGGCAGACGAGCTCGCGAAGAAAGGCGGCGACCCGCGTGAGCTGCGCGAGCTGTATCTCATGGCGTTCAACCATTGCCGTATCGCGCGCTATCCGTGCGGAAAAACGCCCGGGCAGGCTGAAGCCTACCGCCAGTCGCTGCGGATGTTTCACAAGGCGGCGAAGCACTTCGACCCGCCGCTGGAAGTCGTTGAGGTGCCGTTCAAGGGCAGCAAGCTGGTCGGCTACCTCCAGGTTCCGCCCGGCATCAGGAAGCCCCCGGTGGTGATGCATTGGGGCGGCGTCGACGGCTACAAGGAAGACCGGCAGGGCGCCCACCCCATGATGCTCGCGGCAGGTCTCGCGGGATTTTCCATCGACATGCCAGGCACCGGCGAGAGCCCGGTCATCTATACGGAACCCGACGCGGAGCGCACGTTCTCGGTCCTGATCGACTATCTGTTGACGCGCAGCGACCTGGACGCGACCCGCCTGGGTGTCTGGGGCGGCAGCTACGGCGGTTACTGGGCCGCCAGGCTTGCGCACACGGAAGCGAAGCGTCTCAAGGGTGCGGTGTTCCAGGGCGGCAACGTCCACTACGGCTTTCAGGAAGCGTGGCTGCGGCCGGCGCTCACGGAAAGAGCGGCCGGCACCATCTTCGGGCCGGTCGGCCTGTTCGAGGCCCGCAGCAAGGCGATGGGAGTGAAGAACCTGGAAGAGTTTCTCGAGGTTGCGCCGAAGCTGTCCCTGAAAACGCAGGGATTGCTGGACCAGCCGTCGGCACCGCTGCTCGGCGTCAACGGCAAACTGGACGACATGGCGCCGGTGGACGATATCTATCTGCTGATGGAGCATGGAAGCCCGAAGGAGGCGCGTGTCTATCCGCAGGGCATACACATGGGCCGTGGCGGCGGGGTGACCGATGAGGATATCTGGCAGATGATCGTCGACTGGCTGAAGCTGCGGTTGTCGCAATAGATGGACACAGATAGAGCAATTCGTGCAAGACCTTGGCCCTGCGTAGCATCCGTGTTTATCTGTGTGTATCTGTGGCTGATTCCTGTTTTTAGTTTTTGAGATTGTTCCCGTCTGTTCGGGAACACAAGGAGTACCGCATGTCCGCATCCGCCAGGTTCGAACCCAAAGGCGTCATACCCGCCTGCCTGCTGCCGTTTCACGCCGATCTCAGCATCGACGAGAAATCGTACCGGAAGCACCTGCAGGACATCGCAGCAGTGCGCGGCCTGTCGGCGATCACGATCAATGCACACGCCACGGAGGTGGCTTCGTGCACCTTCGAGGAACAGCAGAGGATCCTCGACATCACCATGGACGAGATCGGCGGAAGATTGCCGATCGTGCACGGGGTGTACGCCGACGGCAGCCTGGAGGCGGCGCGGATCGCCCGCATGGCGCACCGCGGGGGCTCCTCGTGCCTGCTGGTGTTCCCGCCGAACCCGCTCGGCCTGGGATCGCATTCACGCCCGGAAATGGCGATTGCCCATTTCAAGGCGATATCGGACGCGTCGGATCTTCCCATCATCTGCTTTCAGTATCCGCTCGCCACCGGCCTGGGCTACCCGGTCGATACGCTGCTCCAGCTTCTGGACGCCGTGCCGGCCGTCCGTGCGATCAAGGACTGGTGCAACAATCCGATGCAGCACGAGCGGCAGATCCGGCTGCTCCAGGCGCGGGCGCGGCCCGTCAACGTTCTTTCCACGCACAGCTCGTGGCTCCTGAGCTCGCTCGTGCTGGGCTGCAACGGGCTCCTGTCCGGTGCCGGCAGCGTGATCGCCGACCTGCAGTCGGCGCTCTTTCAGGCGGTCCGGGCGAACGACCTCGCGCGCGCCCGGCAGATCAACGACCGTATTTACCCGCTCGTCCAGGCGTTCTACGCGGATCCCTTCGTCGATATGCACAATCGCATGAAGGAAGCGCTGGTCATCCTCGGGCGCATACCGTGCGCGGCGGTGCGGCCGCCGCTCGTGAAGCTGTCCGACGCCGAGATCGCCAGGCTCGGGACGGCCCTCGCGGAAGCGAAGATCGCAAGAGAGGGCGCGCTGCCGCTCGCGGCGTAGCCCCCTACGGCGGGCCACGAAGGGTTTAAGGCGCGATTTCACGATCGCGCTCTATCCATCATGTCGAATGCTTAGAACCCATCTCAAAAACGGAAAACCGACAGGATGAACAGGATTTACAGGATAACCCCGCAAAAGACCAACAGACGTTTTCATCCTGTACATCCTGTCAATCCTGTCTGTTCCTGGACTTGTTTCGCGTTCTCGGCCGGGGTTTTGAGATAGCTTCTAGTAAAAACAGGGAGGAAAAGAAGATGCCTTTTGCGAACTCCGGCGGGTTGAAGCTCTACTACGAAGATGCGGGGCGCGGCGAACCCATCGTGTTCGTCCACGAGTTCGCGCACGACATGAAGAGCTGGGAGCCGCAGGTGAGCTATTTCAGCCGGCGCTACCGCTGCATCTCCTACAACGCCCGCGGCTACCCGCCGTCCGACGTGCCGGAGTCGCCGGCGAAATATTCGCAGGCCATCGCCACCGACGACATCGCCAACGTCATGCGTCACCTGAAGATACGCAAGGCGCACATCATCGGCTGCTCGATGGGCGGTTACGCGACCCTGCACTTCGGCTTGCGTTACGCGCGGATGGCGCGCTCCCTGACCGTGCTGGGCGCGGGCTACGGCTCGGACCCGGACAAGCGCTCGCAGTTTCTGAGGGACAATGCCGTGATGGTGCGGCGCTTCGAGGAGCTGGGTACGGCGGAAGCGATCAAGCCGTACCAGATCGGGCCTTCGCGCGTGCAGTTCCTGAACAAAAACCCGCTCGGCTACGCGCATTTCTGCAATGAGTTCGCCCGCCACTCGGCGCTGGGCTCGGCCAATACGCTGCGCGGCGTCCAGGGCAAACGGCCGACCATCTACAGCCTCGAGCGCAGCCTGGCCAGGCTCAAGGTCCCGCTGCACATCATGAGCGGGGACGAGGACGACAACTGCCTCGAGCCGGGCCTCTTCATCAAGCGCGTGTGCCCTTCGGCATGGTTGACCGTGGTACCCAACACCGGCCACGCGGCGAACGTCGAAGAGCCGGATCTGTTCAACCGGCTGACGGCGGAGTTTCTCGCGCAGGTGGATTCCGGCAGCTGGCGACCGCGGGATGCGCGGTATTTCAACAGGTCCACCATGGCCAAGAAAGCGTGAGCGCCCAACTCCCAGATGCGACTACGCACACGCTAGCGGAGCAGTCCAATCGAGCACTCACGGTCTGCGGCTCACGCTTTCTTACATGCGGCGCCGCGCGCCGCGTCAGGGCGGATAAGGATGGATCAGTCTAGCAGCCTGTCGGACTTGAAGTTCCGACACGCTGCTAAATGCCCCGAAGAAACGCGGTAGAGTCCGGGGAACCATGCGTGTTCTGGATTTCACGCCGCTACGAATCTACCAGTCACGTCCTATCCGTCACGCGGTTGAGGAAATAGAATGCCTTACGCAGATTCAAACGGAGTCAAGCTCTACTACGAAGAAGCCGGACGCGGCACGGCCATCGTGTTCGTGCACGAGTTCTCGGGCGATTTCCGCAGCTGGGAGGCGCAAATGCGTCATTTCAGCCGCCGTTACCGGTGCATCGCGTTCAATGCGCGCGGCTATCCGCCTTCGGAAGTGCCCGCGTCGCCGTCGAAGTACTCCCATACCATTGCGGCCGATGACATTCGCGCCGTGATGCGGCACATCGGCGTGGCGAAAGCGCACATCGTCGGCTGCTCGATGGGCGCATACGCGACGATCATGTTCGGGCTGCGCTACCCGCGCAACGCGTTGTCACTGACCACCGTCGGCGCGGGCGCCGGCGGAGTACTGGATCCCGGGCGGCGGGCGCAGTTTCTCAAGGATACCGAGGCGAATGCACGCCGCTTCGAAGAGGAGGGGCTCGAAGGCGCGGCGAAGCGCTACCGGAAGGCGCCGAATCGGATCCAGCTCGAGAACAAGGATCCGCGCGGTTTCCGCGAGTTCTTCGAGCGCTTCGCGGAGCACTCGGCGCTCGGCCATGCCAACACACTGCGCGGCGTGCAGCTGCGCCGCCCGCCTCTCTACACCATGGAGAAGCAGTTCGCGCGCCTCAAGGTGCCGCTCAATGCCTTCGTGGGCGACGAGGACGAGAGCGCGCTGAACCCCAGCCTTTTCATCAAGCGGGCGTGCCCGGCAGCCCGCCTGACGGTCGTGCCTGCCACCGGCCACCTCGTCAACGTCGAGGAACCGGATCTCTTCAATCGCATCGCCGGCGATTTCCTGACCCTGGTGGACTCGGGGCGGTGGAAGCCGCGGGATCCGAGATCGCTGAAGAAGTAGACGGCAATTGAACCGCCAGGCCGCCAAGGCCGCCAAGGCCGCCAAGAAAGACAAGAATAATTTACCGCCAAGGCGCGGAGAAAGAGGAGGAAGGCAGAATATTATTCAACCGCCAAGGCGCCAAGAAACACTCACAGCTCACAAAATCGCACGCAGATCGAGCCACGGATCTTGCTCCACGCAGAAAGGAAAACTTCCATGAAAATCAGTCGGCACGGGATCGTCGAGCGACCAAACAATCTGCCCCACATCAGCGGTGCCGTCGTGCACGGCGACACCGTCTACCTTCAGGGCGTGACGCCCGACCCTGGCGGCGACATCACTTCGCAGACCCGGCAGGTGCTCGAGCGAATCGACACGTTGCTCGCGGTGGCCGGAACCGACAAGTCGAAGCTACTCACCGCCCAAGTGTGGTTGTCCGACATGCGGCTCTTCGAGGCTCACAATGCGGCGTGGAATGCATGGGTAGACCGTGAGAATCCGCCGGTGCGCGCCTGTGTCCGCGCCGACCTTGTACGCCCTGGGCTCCTAGTGGAAATCATGGTGACCGCCGGGCGCTAACGCAGTGACCTCGCATTCATGGCCTACGAGGCGCGCTGTCGTAGTCGCAAGCGGCCTAACTTCAGCATTCAGGCGTAGAAGCTGTGGGAAAACCATGCGAGACACGACGAACTTCAAAGGACGCTTCATCTGGGACGTCTCGGGACGGTGATGAAGTGACGAAGTGATGGAGTGACGGGCACCGGCGTTTTTCATCACCTCATCACCAGCGACAGCGACATCACTCCATCACCATTATCTGGAACTGGACCTGTGCATCGCTAAGCGAGGCAGGACGTCTTGACGTTTTAACGTTACAACGTCACACTTCCACCATGGACACTCAAAAGCGCGCCACCGTCTATTTCGAGCCCGACGTGCACCGAGCGCTGCGTCTGAAGGCGGCGGCATCGGATCGGTCCATCTCCGACATGGTCAACGACGCGGTGAAGGCTGCTTTGGCCGAGGATGCCGGGGACCTGGCGGCGTTCGCCGAAAGAAAGGACGAGAAGAGCCTTTCCTTCGACACGTTCGTCCAGGGCCTGAAACGGCGTGGCCGGATATAGGCTGCTGATCAAGGCCTCGGCGGCGAAGGAGCTCGAGGCAGCAGGCACCAAGGCCGACCGCCGGCGCATCGTTGACCGAATGCGGACGCTGGCCGGGATCCCCCGGCCTCAGGGATCGGAAAAGCTCGCCGGGCATGTCGACCGTTACCGGGTGCGTCAGGGCAGCTACCGAATCATTTATCTCATCGATGACGGGCGTCGCGAGGTAACGATCTTCAAGATCGCGCATCGGAA
>CAZQJF010000117.1:0-8051 GCA_964593735.1 uncultured Streptomycetaceae bacterium
CGAGCGCGTACTCGTGGAAGATGTCCTTCGCCGGCCAGGTGCTCTGCCAGCGCATCTGGTTCGGTCCCGTCGAGCTCACGACCGCCGGAGCCGCGGGCTTCGCAGGAGCGGGAGTGGCCTTCTTGTCCTGGGCGGCGGCGAGCATCGGGAAGGCCGCAATAGCGGCGCCCGTCGTTGCGACCGCGCCGGACAGGAACTTGCGCCGCTCAACGCTGGTGTCCTGCGTCTTTGCTTTCTTGTTCAACAGTTTCTTAAACATTATCTCCTCCGGGCGTGTAATGGTGGGGCAAGGGGGCGTTGGTGATAGCGGGATTCCTGCAGCAGGGCGTCGCGAACATCCGGAACCACGGGCTTTTTGTTATGCGGAATGCCCTACTACTGTGCGGCATGCTATACCCCGAAACCCGCAAAATCAAGCGGTAAGGGCGCCCCCGCCATAGGGCAGGAGCCATCAAGTGGAGGGATGACCGCCGCTACGCCAACAGCGCGAGAGCGGGCAGAAAAAGTAGTTTCGCGGCCGTAGCGGGAGTTGTTGCGAAAAGCAAAGGTACGTCAAAAAAAACCTGCTCGGCACGACGCGACGAGCAGGTTTTCAATTGAGCTTGGAGTACCTGACACAATGAAGGGGATGGCCCCTCGTTCGTTGCGTGCCCGCTCGAGTTATCTCTCGGACCGCGACGCCTGCTCGCGCGGCAAAGGATTGTCGGTTGCCGCCGCCGGCCAGCGCAGGTACGTGGTTTGCAGGCCCTGGCCCACCGTCACCTTGCGCGTTTGCGTCTTGCCGTCATTGGTCGCTGCCACGGTGTACGAACCCGCCGGAAGCTTCGCCATGAACAACGGCCCGTCCGAGACCGCATCGATGACCTTGGTCCCCCGGGCATCCGTGACCGTCACCGGAACGCTGGCGAGGTAGTTGCCTTCATTGAGAGTGAACACGAGCTTCAGGTTGAAGTCCTTCGACTGGCTGTTGAGCCGTTCCACTGAATCCAGCCCGACGCCGCCGGAGATATAGGTGGCGCCACTGCCCGTCCTGGGCTGCTCCTGACCCTGACTATATGAAGATGAAGAAACCACGCCCAGCGCGGCGACGGCCGATGCTACTGCAACAAGCTTGAAGTTCGAAATCTGTGACATGTTTACCTCCGGTCCCTTGCAAGCACACGCTGAATTACGGCCCGTCCCACCCGTTCCAGCGCGTACAGCCAGAAACGGCATCACCTGGCGCCGTCCTGACCGCAGTTGGACCGGCAGGCCCTGCGTCCGTTCACACGTGCTTCCGTGGCCAACTGCGTTTTTTAGGTTCATACGACCGATAGGGCCCGATAGGCTCAGGGAGAGCGATAGCGATGGGTCCATCCCCCGCATCTTGTCAGGCACCCGAAAGTACTCACCTGGGCGCCGCTGCACGCCCCATCCAGAGGTCGCTCTGCATGCGCGCGACGTCGTTGAGCGAGCCGCGCTCGCGATAGGCCTCCCGCAGCCATTTCGCGTCGCCGGCCTCGGCCCGGACGCCGTTCGCCAGCTCGTCCAGCGCGGAGCCGCTACCCAGTTCTGCCGCGTGAGGGGCAATGATATCGAGCGTTTGCAGCACGTCATCGCGCAGGTTTATGTGCCGCTCGCTGTAGGCGTCGATAAAGGTTCCGCCGAAACCGTAGCGGCAGGCCTGGAACCGGTTGTAATTGTGCAACGTATAGATATCACGCGAGGGCGCGCGCGGGCGGTCGGTCAGAAGATGACGGGCCAGGGCCTGGACATAGGCGACGAGCGCGGCCGCCCGTTCGACGGTCAGCGGCGTATCCAGCACCCGGATCTCCACCGTTCCGTACTCGGGCTTGGGGCGGATGTCCCAATAGAAATCCTTCATGCTATCCACGATGCCGTAGGCGCGCATCTTGTTGAAAAAATCGACGAATTCGCCCCACGAATGCACGAAAGGCATCTGCCCCGACAGTGGGAACGCGCTCACGGTGTTGAGCCGCGAAGACTGGTAGGACGTGTCCTCGCCCTGCTGGAACGGCGAGGAGGCAGAGAGCGCGATGAAATGCGGGACGTAGCGCGCCAGCACGTGGGCGAGGTAGATCGCTTCGTCCCCGCTCGGACAGCCGATGTGCACGTGCTGGCCGAATATGGTGAACTGCTTCGCGAGATACCCGTACTGCTCGAGGATCTGCCGGAAGCGCTCGGTAGGATAGATGCGGCGATCGTTCCAGTTATGGAACGGGTGGGAGCCGCCGCCGGCGATGTGCACGTTCAGCCGCTCGGCCGCGCGCACCACCGCGTCGCGCAGCGCGCGCAGCTCCGCCACCAGCGCTTCGTACCGGTGGTGCACCGAAGAATTCAACTCGATCATGCTCTCGGTGATCTCGGGCTTCACCGCGCCCGGATGACCGTTCTTCTCCAGCAGCCCGATCAGGTCCGCCGCGTCGCGCGCGAGGTTGAAGTCCCGCGCGTTCAGTATCTGCAGCTCGAGCTCGGTGCCGATGGATAGCGGCGACGAGGGCCTGAATTCCAGGGACTCACTCATGGTCGCCGCGCTCCTCCTGCGCTTCGCCCGCGTGCCTGAGGGCGAACTGGACGGCGAGCGGGCCTACGAGCTCCATGATCAGCGCCGCCGAGAACACGATGGACGCAAGCCTGGCGGCGAACTCCGGGTAGAGGCTGGCCGTGCCGTGCACCATGACGAGCGCGAGCCCCGACATCGGCGTCAGCGCGAGACACAGCAGGCCCGCCGCGCCGGGCCGCACGCCGGAGAAATAAGCGAGGCTCATCACGCCGAGCGATTTTCCCGCGAAGCGCGCCAATATGTAAACCAGCGCCAGCGCGCCGCCGGCGGCGAATTGCAGAGGCTGGAGCGTGGCGCCGCCCACCACGAACAGCACGACGAAAAACAGCTTGCCCACGGCGCTTATATCCACCGTCATCAGATCGTGGCGCGCGTCGAAATTGCGCGTCAGGACGCCGAACGCCAGCAGGGCGATCAACCCCGACAGCTCCAGCATGCGCGCCGCGCCGATGGTCGCGATGATCAGCGCAAGCGTCACGACGAACTGGCGTTCCGCGCTCTTGCCGAGCCAGCGGGACAACGACAGCGCCATGGTGAAAGCAAGGTAGCCGAGCAGCAGCGAACCACCGAACAGGTAGACCGGGTGCAGAACCGCGACCTGCCATCCGGTCCGGTATTCGTGGTGGATCCAGGAGAGCAGCATGGTCACCAGCACGAATGCCACCACGCTGTTGATCGCCACCAGGTTCAACGCCCGTTCGGTGACCTGCCCCTCCGCCCGCAGTTCCTGCGCCACGAGCATTACCACCGCCGGCGATGTGGAAACACCGATAGCCGCCGCGACTGCGGCATAGAGCGATTCGACTTCGAAGAACACCAGCGCGTAGTACACGAAGGCGAAGGACAGCGCGCTCTCGAGCAGGCCGGTCGCCAGCAGCCAGCGGTCGCGCCTCAACCACGCGAAGTCCAGCCTCAGGCCGAGCTCGAACAGCACGAGCCCCAGCGCGATCTCGACGAAAATCCACGCCTCCTCAAGCAGCGTCGCGTTCAGCAGATTCAAGCCGCCGCCGCCGAGCAGAATGCCGATCAGCACATAGCCGACGATGCGGGGCAGCCGCAGCAACCGATGCGCCAGCTCCCCGCCGATCACGCCGGCGAGCAGCAGGAGCCCGAAGAGCGCCAGCGGGCTCGCGGAAAGCGGCAGTTGCGGCAGGATGCTGGACATAGCCCGGAAGTTGTCTCAAAAATCCCCGGCCCCCTCGCTGCTTCCGCGGCTCTCCCCGGTTTGGGGGAAGAGGGTTAGGGAACCTCTGAACAAGTCATCCCGGCGAAGGCCGGGATCCAGGACCACATTGATTTTACTGGACCCCGGCTTTCGCCGGGGTGACGAATGCTCAATAAATCAGACCTTCCTTAGGGCGAGGGGGCATTTCTGAGAAACGGTCTGGATTCCCGCCTACACGGGAACGACGAGAAAAGGATCTTGCAGAGCTTCCCTAGAAAACGACCGGAAAATCGGCCGGTTCGGCGGCAGGGAGTTCCGGCTGGGGAAAGGCGCGCAGATCCTTGGTGATGGCCGCCCGCAGGAAGGAATCCACCCACCAGAAGACGTCCTGCGCGCGGATCGAGCGCCGCATCTGCCGCATGCGGGCCTGACGCTCGCGCCGGTCCATGTGGTAGGCGCGGTGTATCGCGTCCGCGACGCCTTCGACGTCGTATGGATTGACCAGCAGCGCCCCCTTGGCGAGCTGCGCGGCCGCGCCGGCGAACTCGGACAGTATCAGCGCGCAATCCTCCTCGATGCTGCAGGCGCAGTATTCCTTCGCCACCAGGTTCATGCCGTCCTTGAACGGCGTGACGAGCGCGATGTCGGCGGCGCGATAGTACGCGAGCAGATCGAGGCGCGTCAGGCTGCGGTAGACGTACCATACCGGCACCCAGCCGCCGGGATGCACGAAGCCGCCGTTGATCTTGCCCACCAGCCGCTCGATCTCGATCTTGAGATCGCGGTACTCGGGGATATCCTCGCGGCTCGGCACCACGACCTGGATGAACGACACGCGCTCGCGCAGCTCGGGATAGCGCTCGAGCAGAAGCTGGAACGCCTTCAGCCGAAGGGGAATGCCCTTGGTGTAATCGAGCCGGTCCACGCCCAGGATCAGCTTGCGATTGGGCAGCAGGCGGTGCAGCTCGCGCGCCCGATCGGCCACCTCCGCGGTCGCGGCCTGCCGCATGAAGGCGTTGTAATCGATGCCGATCGGGAAGCTTCCAATGCGGACGATCCGGCCCGCGACCGACGCCAGCAGGACCTGCCCGCGGCCCTCGATCTCGGCATCCTTCACCAGCGCGTGCAGGCATTGCACGAAATTTCGCCGGTCGCGCATAGTCTGGAATCCAAGCACGTCGAACTGCAACAGCGCCGTCATCAGCTCCATGCGCCACGGCAGCTTCAGGAAGAGGTCGAGGGGCGGAAACGGAATGTGGAGGAAGAATCCGATCCGCGAGCTCACTTCCATCCGCCGCAACTCGGCCGCGACGTTCATGAGATGGTAGTCGTGCACCCAGATGAAATCGGTCGGGCCGACGCTGGCGTGCACCGCCTCGGCGAACTTGCGGTTCACCTCGAGGTAGGTGCGCCAATACGCCGGTTCGAAATTGCACAGCGACTGCAGGTCGTGGAACAGCGGCCAGATCACTTCATTGGCGAATCCGAAGTAGAACTTCTGCACCTCCTCCTCGGTCAACGGCACCGACTTCAGGATATAGCCCGCGCCCGCGCCCACCGCCTCGAGCGAAGCCGTCAGCTCCGGGTCTTCCCCGGAAGCGCCGGTCCAGCCGATCCACATACCGCCGCGATGCCGCAGCACCGGCAGCAGCGCCGAGACGAGGCCGCCGCTCGCCTGCTCGGCATGCCACCGGCCCTCGTCGTTGCGGCGGAAATTGAAGGGCAGGCGGTTCGACACCACGATGAGCCGCTCGCGCTCCCGGGGTACGACGGGCGTAACGTCCGTGCTTTCGGTCATACGGAAGCCTCGCCCGGGAAGATCACGTCCGCGCCTCGCGCTGCCGGCGCCAGCGATCGAGAAAAGCGACCAGCTCGCCCGGCGGCTGTATCCAGAGGTCGGCACGCGTCTCGCGCGGCTCGGCGCGCACCAGCACGGCCAGCCCGTGCGCCTTCTGGATGGCTACGAATGCATCTTCGTCGGTAAGGTCGTCACCAAGATAGGCCACCACCGCGTCTCCAGACGTTTCCGACAACACGGTCTTCACCGCATGATGCTTGTTGTGGCCGCGCGCCCGAAGCTCCAGGCCGCAATCGAAGTCCAGCAACTCGACCGCGCCGCCGTCGGGGAGCATTTGCCAGGCGTTGCGGGCCGCCGTTTGGATCGCGGCTGCCGGTGCCGCGGCCACGCCGCGCCAGTGCAGGGCCACGCTCGCCGGCTTGCGCTCCAGCCTTGCGCCCAGGCGCGTCAGGTCCTGCGCGAGGCGCTCGGCCTCGTCGAGCTTTTCCATTACTGCGGGGTCGGGCCCACGCTCGACGAGCTTGCCGTCCGGCAGCAAGCGCTGCCAGCCGTGCGCGCCCCAGATCTCCGGGCGCCGCTTGAACGGCAGCAACGGCAACAGGTCGTTGACCTCGCGCCCGCTCACGATCACCACGCGGGTCCCGCCCTGCTCGATCAAATCGTGCAGCGAGGTTGCCACCGCGGGGTACGGGCTGGCCCGCTCCGGGTGCTCGTGGAACGGCGCCAGTGTCCCGTCGTAATCGAGGAGCAGCACGCATTGAGGCGAGCGAGCCAGGCTATCGAAGAACGCGTGGAGATCGATGGCGGGATTGAGCGTATGCATGGCGGAGCGACCCGTTACGCAGCCTGCGCAGGCCAGCGCCTGCAAACCAACCATCCGATTGACAACGGCATGCCGAAAAGTTCCCGCGATCGCTGACAACTTGATGATAGCGCCGGTGTCACGGACGATCGCGTACGATCACGATGTGCACGCGTGACGGTCCATGGACACCAATGGTAACCGTCTGCTCGATGTCGGCGCTGCGTGAAGGTCCGGAGATGAAGTTGACCGCACGCGGCATGACCTTTGCCTCGCTGCGCAGGAGCTGCCACGCTTCTTCCATCGCCGGCACGACGCGCGAGGCGCGCACGACCGCGATATGCGTCTCCGGCAACAGGCTCACCGCAGCCGGCGTGCGAGGGCCCGATACCGTCACGATCGTTCCGGTCTCGGCAATCGCGCAGAACGCCCCCGTAATACCGACCAGGTCCGGTTCGCGCGCCTCGCGCACCACGATCTCGACACCCGCGCCGCTCCATCCAAGGTCCGCGAACTCTTCCCAGCAAACCGCGGTCAACGGCAGGCCGGCGTGCCTCAGGTAGCGCGCGGCGGCGGCGGGAACGCCTTCCAGCGTCTCTACGTAATCGACGCTGCTCGCGAGCTTCGCCGCCTGCTCGCAAAAACGCCCGAGCGGGTCCCACCCGGTGCGGGGCCGCGCGCTCTGCGGATGCGCCGCGACGTGCGCGCGCACCGCCTCACGCTCCGCGACCGCCGGCGCCGGGCTCTTGCCTTGCCGGGCGCGGATCCGCGCAAGAATGTTTTCGCGGGCACTCATGCGGCGAAAACATTCTTTATCGGAAAAGACATTTATGGAGATCGGAAAACACTGCGAGTCACCCGTCACGCCTCATCAGTCACGCCTCATCAGGCACGCTCTATCAGTCACGTTTCACCAGTCACGCCGCGGCCTCCGTTAAGCCACCGCAAGTATCATCACCATTCTGTCGGCCGCTTGCGCGCCGCCGGGGGTCACACCCCCGCCAAAGATGGCGGGGCCCCTGTTCCGCCCCTCGACGCGCTACCCAAGAGTGGGCATGTTCAGGCCCGGCGCGGGCGTGTCCTGATGGGGCCAGCGCGAGGTGATGACCTTGGTGCGCGTATAGAACTTGACGCCCTCGACCCCGTGCACGTGCAGGTCGCCGAAGAGGGAATTCTTCCACCCGCCAAAGGAAAAAAAGGCGACCGGCACCGGGATCGGAACGTTTATGCCGACCATGCCGACCTGGATCTCGCTCTCGAAGCGGCGCGCCGCTCCACCCGACTCGGTGAACAGCGCCGTGCCGTTCGCATAGGGATTGCGGTTCACCAGCGCGATCGCATCCTCCAGCGTATCCGCGCGCAGCACGACCAGCACCGGCCCGAAGATCTCGTCCTTGTAGACGTTCATCTCCGGCGTCACGTTGTCGAACAAAGTGGTGCCAAGAAAATAGCCGTCCTCGCTGCCCGCCACCTTGTGATTGCGCCCGTCCACGACGAGTTTCGCGCCATCCTTGATGCCCGCGTCTATGTAGCCCGCCACCTTGTCGCGATGCTGCCCGGTCACGAGCGGCCCCATGTCCACGCCTTCCTTTTCACCCGGGCCGATCACGATTCCTTCGGCTTTTTTCTTGAGCAGTGCGACCAGCGGATCGGCCGCGGCGCCGACCGCGACCACCGCCGAGATCGCCATGCAGCGCTCCCCCGCGGAGCCGTAGGCCGCGCC
>CAZQJF010000118.1:0-8046 GCA_964593735.1 uncultured Streptomycetaceae bacterium
GGCACGCCGACACCAACGCCGACGCCGTCACCGGCCGGCGCCGCCACGGCCGCGGACGCAGCCCCGGCGGCAGCACCGGCCGCGAAGGCGCGCGTCCTCTTCGTGGACGATGAAGAGCGGATCCTCACCGCAATGCGCTCGGTCTTCCGCATGAACTACCACGTATTCACGGCCACCAACGGGGCGCAGGCGCTGGAATTCGTCACGAAGTTCCGGCCGCACGTGGTGGTGAGCGATCAGCGCATGCCGGAGATGACGGGCGTGCAGCTCCTGCGGCAGGTGAAGGAGGCCGCGCCCCACTCGGTGCGCATACTCCTCACGGGGTATTCCGACCTGGCCGCGATCGTGGGCTCGATCAACGAGGGCGAGGTATTCCGCTTTGCCTCGAAGCCGTGGGACAACATCGAGCTCCAGAAGATCGTAGGCGAGGCCGCAGCGATCGCGGTGGAGCTCGCCGAGGCCGCCGCCCGCCCGGCGGCGGCGATGGAGAAGATGACCGCGGGCATCCTGGTTATGGACCCCACGATGGGGGTGTTTCGCGCCGTGAAGCAGATCTTCGAAGCCACCTGCCCGGTCGTGCACGCCGCGAACTCCGACGATGCGTTCAAGGCGCTGGCGGAGCAGGAGATCGCGCTCATCATTGCGGACATCGAAAGCGGCAAGGGCGAGGTGACGGCCATATTCAAGATGCTCAAGCAGGAACACCCGGAGATCCTCACCATAGTGCTCACCGACGCGTCCGATTCCGAGCTGGTGATCGAGCTCATCAACCAGGCGCAGATCTTCCGCTTCGTCAACAAGCCGGTAAACGTGAAGCTGCTCACCCAGCACGCCCAGGCCGCGGTCGTGCGTTATCAGTCCTTCAAGGCGCAGCCGCTGCTCGTGCAGCAGCACAAGGTCGCCAGCGCGAGCATCGGGGATTCCCTGGCGGACAGGATACGCGCCAAGATGGGGTCGTTGAGGAGCTGGCTGAGGCCGGTGATTCGTTAACGGCGAGAGGGGAAAGGAGAGAGGAGAGAGGAGAGAGGCGTCAAAAATAACCCGCGCTTGGACGCCTCTTGGTCACAAGGACCACTTATGGAACCGATACCCCGCGCGCCGTAATCCGCCTGGCCCGCTTCGCCAGCCGGGCATCGAACGTAGCGAACTCCTCGGCATCGGCGGCAAGCGCGAGGTGCAAGGCGTCGGCGAAATCAAGGCCCCGCTCGAACCACTCGAGCGCTTGTGCGACCGCGTCGGCGCTTCCGACCGAAAGCTCGGGAAGCCCGAGCAGGCTGCGCAAGGACCGGACGATGCTTTCCGGGCGAATATTGTAGGCACCGCGCAGCACCCACTCTGTTTCGAGCAGTACCGTCGGGACGACGAGCGCCGGACCCCTCTCGATCAGTCTTCGCGCCCGCCGCGTCTGCCCGGGATCGTCGTCCACGAGCAGGCGCACGACTACGTTGGTGTCGAGCGCGATCATCTCCGCTTGCGTGCTTCACGCAGAATCGCCTTGTCCATGTCCTTGAGCGTCCGGCGAGGCCCCTTGTACCCGGCCGAGCCGACCACCTGGTCGAGCCGCGTCTCGGCGAACGGTTTGACGGACCGAAGGAGGACGCCCTCCGGCCGGTTCTCGACCGAAAGCGTGGTGCCGGGCTTCCACCTGCGCGCCGCGCGCACGGAACTCGGCAGGACGACTTGTCCCTTGCTGGAAAGCTTGGTCGTATCCATTCTGAACTCGCAGGTAAGCCAAACGTAAGACACTGTACTGGAGAGCCCCATCCCGCGCAACCGGCCCGCCCGCCTCGAGACGGCTTGCCGCCACCAGGCGGCCACCGCGCAATCTTTCGCCCGGGAATGCGTCCGTCTTCTGGCTGGCGGAAAAAGCAAGGGAAGAGAGTCGAGAGGGGAGAGGTGTCAAAAAAGGCGCGGCCTCTTTTCGTTGGTCCGACCCGGGGTGAGGAATCTCATCGCGACTGTTTCGTGAGACGGAACGTGCCGTAACCAGGATATTCACTCGTCCACTTGCCTTCGATCACTTTGCTCTTCGGAACTGGAAACACGACCTCCACTCGACTGCATGGTACGCCTATTGTGTATGTACCATGGATCTCGTCGCCAACCACCTTGCCGGAAAGTGCGGTCCAGCCGACGGTGCACGCTTGTGCCTCAGAATTGACCCTGCCGGTCATCCGTTGCCCATCAAAAGAACTGATCTCAAATTCAAAGCGCCCACCAGATCGAGAGGACGACCACTCACCGACCCATGTGCCAATGATATTGTTCACCTCCGCATCGGCCTTTGCTCCCTGCACGAACGCGATTTCTCCAGCCATGGCAAGTAACACGACGCACAAAAGCGTTCTCACGACATCTCCTTTTTACTATCGGCGATGAGGTCCAATTCCTGTGAGCCCTAACCGTGAAATGAAAACCTTATAAGGCGGATGCTATTCCGCCCTTTTCTCGAGCCCGCGGTTATGGCCCTTGAAATCAAAGCACTCCATGGCAGTTCTGACCGGGTGCGTCTCGAAAATAGGGACAGTCCCTGTCGTCAAGATACTGGGACTGTCCCTATTTTCGATGTTTGCGGTGTCACGCCTTTTTGGACAGATCCCCCCAATCCTTCGCGACGAGAAACTCCGTATAGAGTCTCTCCTCCGGGCTGCCGGGCTCGGGCTTCCAGTCGTAGCGCCACTCGACCCGGGGCGGCAGTGACATCAGTATGGATTCGGTGCGCCCGCCCGATTGCAGCCCGAAGAGCGTGCCGCGGTCGTAAACCAGGTTGAACTCGACGTAACGGCCGCGCCGGTAGGCCTGGAACGCGCGCTCGCGCTCGCCGAACGCCACGCCCTTCCGGCGCTCGACGATCGGCAGATAGGCGACGAGAAAGTGCTCGCCGACGCTGCGCGTCAGCGCGAAGGCGCGGCTGAAATCGGGCTCGCTCAGATCGTCGAAGAAGATGCCGCCGATGCCGCGCGGCTCGGCGCGGTGCTTGAGAAAGAAATACTCATCGCACCACTTCTTGTAGCGCGGGTAGTATTGGCTGCCGAACGGCGCGAGAGCCCACCGGCAGGTGCGATGGAAATGCACGGCGTCCTCGGCGTAGCCGTAGCAGGGCGTGAGATCCATGCCGCCCCCGAACCACCACACCGGCTGCGCGCCGCTCTTCTCCGCCACGAGAAACCGGGTGTTCATGTGCACCGTCGGGACGTGCGGATTGCGCGGGTGCAGCACGACGGAAACGCCCAGCGCTTCGAACGAGCGCCCGCCCAGCTCCGGCCGGGCCGCGGTGGCCGACGCAGGCAGTGCGCCGCCGGATACGTGCGAGAAATTCACTCCCGCGCGCTCGAAGAGCGCCCCCTCCTCGATCACGCGGCTCACGCCGCCACCGCCCTCCGGGCGGCGCCACTCGTCGCGCGCGAAGGGCTTGCCGTCCGCGGCGGCGAGACGGTCAACTATCGTTTCCTGCAGCCCGACGAAGAACCGCTTAACGGCCTCGACGTCCATCGCAGAAAAGCAAACGGACAGGATGTACAGGATAAACAGGATGTAAATCCGGCCAAATCCTGTAAATCCTGTTGATCCTGTCTATTTGACGTGAAGTCTTGCGGGTCTTCGGACCGCTTCGTCAGATACTACTTATCCCCCACGAACGCGTCGTAACCGCGCACGTAGGTGCGCTGCATCTGCGCCGGATTGCGGTTGACGAAGGGACGGCCGTACATCGGATGCCTGAGGCTGCGCACTTCGTGCTCGAGCTCGAACAACGGTTTTCCGTTCTCCGGATCGACGATGTCCTTGAATCGATATTGGTCGGGGTTGCTTTCCTCGGTGACGAGACCGTGCTTCAGCAGGAACTGGTGGGGGCCGGAAAAATCCGCGATGTAGATCGCAATGTGGTGGCCGTCGTACGCGGCGATCGGCCCGTCGGTCTCGCGGAAAATCATCACCTGGTTGCGGCCGGAGGGAACGATTGCCGCCTTCTGCTCCGCGTCGAACTTCGCCTTGACGCCGAACCCGCGCTCGTAAAAACGCGCGATCCCGGCGGCGGCGCCCCGCGGCACCGTCAGCTCGACGTACGGCATGCCGAGCTTCATGTCGCCGAATCGGTCCTGCGGCGCGTAGGCCCGGATGTCGTTGCCCCAGGGGCAGGTGGTCGCGACATGGCCGTTGCGCTCGGCGAACGAGAAGCGCGTTTCGGCGAGCTTCGGCCGCACGCCGGCGAGCCGCTCCTTGAGCGCCTCCAGGTCAGGCACGACCACGCCTACGTGGCCGCGCAGTACCTGCGGCTTGGCGCGCGCCGGCAGATGAAACTGCTGGCGGCCCAGGTTGATCCACATGTTTTCGTCGCCGACCGACATGTACGGGTCGCGTGTGAAGCCCAGGCCGACGACGTAGAACAGCGTGGCAAGGCGCTGGTCGTCGATCGTCGTGTTGACGTGTTCCAAGCCGACGATGTTGTCGATGTCGGCGGCAGTGCGGTCGTAGACTTGATCCATGATTCACCTCACGGTCATTTGCGGCGGGCGTTGGTCATTGCGCGGTGCCCGATGTCGCGCCTGTACTGCATGCCTTCGAAGCGGATGCGCCCCACGATATCATAGGCGCGCTGCTGCGCGGTTCTCACATTGTGCCCCAAAGCGGTGACGGCGAGCACCCGTCCCCCGTTCGTGACCACCTGCGAGCCATTGTTCAGTGCCGTCCCGGCGTGAAACACGTGAAAATCCGCCTCCGGCGCCGGCAGCCCGTGGATCACCTCGCCCTTCCGCGGGGCCTCCGGATAGCCGGCCGCGGCGATTACGACCCCCAGGGCGATGCGGGTATCCCACTGCGCGTCGACCTTGTCGAGATTGCCGGAAAGCGCGTGCTCGATCAAGGTGGCGAGATCGCTCTTCAGGCGCAGCAGGATCGGCTGCGTTTCCGGGTCCCCGAGCCGGCAGTTGAACTCCAGCACCCTGACGCCCCCGTTGCCGGAGATCATGAGGCCGGCGTAGAGGAATCCGGTGTAGGGTGTCCCAGCCTGCTCCATGCCGGCGAGCACGGGCTGTATCACCTCGCGCAGCACTTTCGCGTGCACGCCGGGGGTAACCACGGAGGCGGGTGAATACGCGCCCATGCCGCCGGTGTTGGGTCCGCGATCGCCGTCGAGCAATCGCTTGTGA
Source organism: uncultured Streptomycetaceae bacterium (assembly GCA_964593735.1). GTDB lineage: Bacteria > Pseudomonadota > Gammaproteobacteria > Burkholderiales > SG8-41 > SG8-41. Next base: position 5,148 of record CAZQJF010000118.1, read on the forward strand.
TCCTGGCTGCTGGCGAGCGACAGCGCCTCGCGGCCGTCGCACATCACGATGAAGCTCGCTTCCTCGCCGTCCAGAAACTCCTCGATCACGATGCGGTCGCCGGCAGCGCCCATCTTTCCCTCGGTGAGCATGGCGTCGACGGCCGCGTGTGCCTCGCGCAGGTCCGTGGCGACCACCACCCCCTTGCCGGCGGCCAGGCCGTCGGCCTTGATGACGATAGGGACGCCCTGGCGATCCAGGTAGTCGTGCGCGGCGCGGGGGTCGGTGAAAGCCCGGTAGGCCGCAGTCGGAATTGAGTGCCTCGTCATGAAATCCTTGGCGAATTCCTTGGAGCTTTCCAGCCGGGCGGCGGCCTGGACCGGCCCGAATATCCTGAGGCCCGCTTCGTGGAAGGCATCCACAATGCCCTCGGCGAGTGGCGCTTCCGGTCCCACCACCGTGAACGCGATCGCCTCCTTGCGCGCAAACTCCAGGATTTCGGGTGTCGTGGCGAGCGCCACGTTGGAGACCCCGTCCTCGCGCGCAGTGCCGGCATTGCCCGGCGCGACGTAGACCTTGGAAACGCGGGGCGAACTGGCGAGCTTCCACGCCAGCGCATGTTCACGCCCACCGGAGCCAACAACGAGCAATTTCATGATCGGGACCGGAGACTCAAGGAAGGCGCTGGCCGAGGGGCGTGAACATTATTGAATTCTAATTCAGCCCGGATGCTCCGCCCTTGGCCTATGCGCTCTCGCTTCAGAACGCTCAAATCTCAGTGCCCGTGAAACATCCGGGCTAGTGTCTGAAATGCCTGATGCCGGTAAAAACCATGGCGATGCCGTGCTCGTCGGCGGCGGCGATCACCTCCCCGTCGCGCAGGCTGCCCCCCGGCTGGATGATCGCCCGCGCGCCCGCGGCCGCGACAACATCCACGCCATCCCGGAACGGAAAGAATGCATCCGATGCCACGGCCGAACCCTCCAGCGTCAGGCCGGCGCTGGCCGCCTTGAGGGTGGCGATACGTGCAGAGTCGATCCGGCTCATCTGCCCCGCGCCCACGCCCAGCGTCCGGCCGGCGCGGCAGAACACGATGGCGTTCGACTTCACGAACCTGGCCACGCGCCACGCGAACAACAGGTCGGCGATCTGCGCCTCGCTCGGCTTTAACCGGGTGACGATCTTGATGTCATCGGCTCCGACGGTGGCAGTATCGGGCGTCTGCGCCAGCACGCCCCCGCCCACGCGCTTGAGATCCAGCTCGTTCTCGCCCGCGGCGAGCGGCACTTCCAGCACCCGGATGTTCGCCTTTGCTTTCAGTATCTTTTCGGCATCGGCGCTAAACCGCGGCGCAATGACCACCTCGACAAACTGCTGCACCACGAGCGCCGCGGTTGCCGTGTCGAGCTCGCGATTGAAGGCGATGATGCCGCCAAAAGCGGACGTCGGGTCCGTGGCGTAAGCCTTGCCGTACGCTTCCGCCGCGGTTGCCGCTACCGCCGCCCCGCAGGGATTGGCGTGCTTGACGATGACGCACGCCGGCTCGCCCAGGCTCTTCACGCACTCCCACGCCGCATCGGCGTCGGCGATGTTGTTATAGGAGAGCTCCTTGCCCTGCAATTGCCGGTAGTTGGCGAGGCTGCCCGGCGCCGGGACGGTATCGCGGTAAAACGCGGCTGCCTGGTGCGGATTTTCACCGTAGCGCAGCACCTGCGCCAGCTCGAACTGCAGGTTGAGCCGCCGCGGGAAGGCCGCGCGCGCGCCGTCCGCGGCCATGGCGGTGAGATAGTTGCTGATCGCCCCGTCGTAGGCCGCCGTGTGGGAAAACGCCTTCTGTGCGAGCCCGAACCGGGTTTCCGCCGCGATCGCGCCATTGGCGTCCGCGAGCTCCTTCAGGATGGGATCGTAGTCGGCGGGGTCGGTCACGACCGCGACATGCTCGTAGTTCTTCGCCGCGCTGCGGACCATCGCCGGACCGCCGATATCGATGTTCTCGATTGCTTCGGGGAGCTGGCACCCGGGCCGCGCGACGGTTGCACTAAAAGGATAGAGATTGACCGCGACCAGATCGATCGTGGAGATACCCGCGCCCTTCAGGGCTTGCATGTGTGCGGGGAGGTCGCGCCGGGCCAGTATGCCGGCGTGCACGCTGGGGTGCAGAGTCTTGACGCGGCCGTCGAGCATCTCCGGAAAACCCGTGTGCTCCGCAACTTCGGTCACTTCCAGCCCCGAGTCTTTGAGCAGCCGGGCGGTCCCGCCGGTCGAAATCAGTGCTATGCCCAGGCGCGCGAGCCCCCGCGCGAAGTCTACGATGCCGGTCTTGTCGGAAACGCTGAGGAGCGCCTGTTTGATGACGGAGCCTGTCGGACTCGCAGCCATGAACGATCCGTGTGTATGGATATCACCCCAATACAACCCGTTTTTCATTTAGCAGCTTGTCGAGGGGAAAGCCCGACAAGCTGCTAGAACTTGATGCCGTGCACTCTCATTTTCTTGCGCAGGGTGTTGCGGTTGATGCCGAGCATCAACGCCGCGTGGGTTTGATTGCCCTGGACTCGATGCAGCACGGATTCGAGCAACGGTTTCTCCACGCAATTGATGACCATGTCGTAGACGTGGCACGGTTTTTCCCCGTCGAGGTCCTTGAAATAACCTTCGACCGCCCTGCGGACCATGCGCGCCATTTCGTTTTCGTTATTGATCATGCTGCCGGTTCCTCGACGTAACTCAGACGTTGCCCCCGGCAGGCGAGATCCCCGAAGAACTCGTCGACCGCGGCCAGCTGTTCGACGCTGGACTCCAGCCGGTTCATGGCGTGACGAAACGCCGCTGATCCGGCCAACCCCTTGGTGTACCATGAAATGTGCTTGCGTGCGACGCGTACGCCGGTGTATTCGCCGTAGAACTCGTAGAGGTCATG
>CAZQJF010000119.1:0-5134 GCA_964593735.1 uncultured Streptomycetaceae bacterium
TCTCTTACATACGTGGACACGAACTGCTCGTCCTTCAGGAAATTCTGCAGCAGCGTGCACACCTTGCTGCGCCCGGCCGGGTTGGGCTCGGCCTTGAGGATGTCGTGGCAGGCGGCGGCGAACTGTTCGATCGTGCGGGTCATGACGGTCATGCGCGGGTCCTCCAGTGATTGGCAGAGGCGTATCGCTCATCTCGATACCGCTTCCGCGGTGGCTCGGGTTCAAACCGTATTGTCCTCAATTTCCCGGCCGCTGCAAACCGGTGAGTTGCCCGCCCCTCCCGTCATGGCGCCGCCGGTCCCAAGGGCTGCAATTCACGTAATATCCGCAGGTTAACGCTCAATATCCTGATGTAGGGGAGTATCAGGGGAGAGCGATAGCGAGGGGACCATCCCCTCATTTTGTTAACACTCTTTGGGATACCAACGAACATGCCAGAACCCATCAAGCTCACGGTGAACGGCGCCGGGCACACGGTGCGCGCCGAGCCCGATACGCCGCTGCTCTACGTGCTGCGCAACGACCTCGGGCTCAAGGGCGCCAAATTCGGCTGCGGGCTGGGCCAGTGCGGCTCGTGCATGGTGCTCGTAGACGGGCGCAACGTCACCTCGTGCGATGCGCCGCTGTGGTCCGTGGCGGGAAAGTCGGTGACGACCGTAGAGGGGCTGGGCACACTGGCTGCCCCCGGCGCGCTCGCGCGGGCGTTCATCGCCGAGCAGGCGGTGCAATGCGGCTATTGCGTGAGCGGCATGATCGTGGCGGCCACCGCGCTGCTGCAGCGCAATCCAGATCCCGATGAAGCCGAGATCGCGCGGGCGCTGGCGCGCAACGTGTGCCGCTGCGGCACGCACGTGCGCATGATCAAGGCGGTGCGGCGGGCGGCGCGGGAGACGGCGCGATGAGCGATCCCGTCAAGCTGCCGGGCAGCCTCGACACCAATCGCCGGTTGAACCAGTGGCTGCGATTCAATTCCGACCGCACGGTGACCGTCTTCACCGGCAAGGTGGAGATCGGTCAGGGCATAGTGACGGCCCTCGCGCAGATCGCGGCGGAGGAGCTGGATGTGGATTTCACGCAGGTGCGCATGGTCGGGGTCGACACGCTCGCGGCGCCCAACGAGGGCCACACCTCGGCGAGCCGCTCCATCGACGATGGCGGCAGCGCGCTTCAGTACGCCTGCGCGGAGGCGCGCGCGCTGCTGTTGCAGGCGGGCTCGCGGCACCTCGACATTCCCCCCGACCACCTGAGCGTGGAGCACGGCGTCATCAGCGGCCACGACCGCATACGCGCCGTCTCCTATTGGGAGCTGGCGCACGCCGAGCTGCTCGACCGGGAAGCCACTGCGGCGACAGCACCCAAGCCTGCCGCCCGCCACCGCATCGTCGGCACCAGCGTCCAGCGCCTCGATATTCCGCGCAAGGTGGCGGGCCTGCCTTGCTTCGTGCACGACATGGAGCTGCCGGGCATGCTCTTCGGGCGCGTCGTGCGTCCGCCTGTCCACGGCGCGACGCTCCTCAGGTTTGACGCCGACGCGGTGCGGGCGTTACCGGGGGTCGTCGCCGCGTTCAACGACGGCGGCTTCATCGGCGTCGTCGCCGAACGCGAGGAACAGGCGGTCAAGGCGCGCCTTGCGGCGATACGGGCGGCGCAATGGCGGGAGCACCCGTTGCCGACGGACACGGCCGGCGTGCACGCATTCCTGCAGAGCCGCCCCAGCAAGGAATTCGTCATTCTCGATCAAGTGGAGGAGGCGGCCGCCGGCGTTCCGGCGCACACGCTGGAAGCCCGCTACACCAAGCCCTATCTCGCGCACGCGGCGTTGGGCCCGTCGTGCGCGCTCGCGCGCGTGGCGGACGGCGTCATCGAGGTATGGACGCACAGCCAGGGCGTCTACCCGCTGCGCCGGGATCTCGCCACGGTGCTGGAGGTCCCGCTCGATCGGGTTATGGTCCATCACGTCGAGGGCGCGGGGTGCTACGGCCATAACGGTGCGGACGACGCTGCGCTCGACGCCGTGCTGCTGTCGCGCGCGGCGGGCGGCCGTCCCGTCAAGGTGCAGTGGATGCGCGACGATGAGTTCGCCTGGGAACCCTACGGTCCCGCGATGGCGGTGCAGACGAGGGCATCGCTGGACGCCGGCGGCCGTATCGTCGATTGGCGGGTCGAAGTCTGGAGCAATGGACACACGCAGCGTCCCGCGCGCGGCAAGACGGAGGGCAGGGTGTCGGCGCTCCTGCCCGCGTGGCACCTCGCGCAGCCCGCCGCGCGCATCGCGCAGGCCGACCCGCTGGGCGTCGGCGGCATGTCGCGCAACTCGGTCGCGCTCTACGAGTTTCCGCGGCATCGCGTGATCATGCATCGCGTGGACGAGCTGCCGCTGCGCGCGTCGTCGATGCGATCCCTGGGAGCCTACGCCAACCTCTTCGCGATCGAGTCATTCATGGACGAGCTGGCGCAAGCCGCGGGACGCGATCCCGTCGAGTTCCGGCTGGGGCACATGAAGAATCCGCGGGCGCGCGCTGTCATCGAGCTGGCGGCGGAGAAGGCGGGCTGGCAGGCGGGTGCGAAGAACGACGGCACCTGGGGCCGCGGCATCGGTTTCGGGCAGTACAACAACGCGTACGGCTACTTCGCGGTCGTTATCGAGCTCGGCCTGGAACCGGAGCTGCGCGTCAGGCGCGCGGTGGCCGCGCTCGACGTGGGACGGGTCGTCAATCCCGACGGCGTCCTCAACCAGACCGAGGGCGGGATCGTCCAGGCGATCAGCTGGACGCTCAAGGAGGAACTGCAGTTCGACGGCTCCGGGGTTCTCTCGCGGGACTGGGAAAGCTACCCGGTGCTGGCGTTTCCGGAAGTGCCGCGGGTCGAGGTGCACCTCATCAATCGCCCCGATGAAAAGCCCCTGGGCGCGGGTGAGACGACCATGGGCCCGACGGCGGCGGCCATCGGCAACGCGCTCCATCACGCGCTTGGGATACGCTTGCGCGACCTGCCGCTGACGCGTGAACGGATAGTCGAGGAATCTCTGCGCTGAGGAATCTCTGCCCGCGCAGAGATTCCTGAAGGGAACATTTGCAATGGACAACCGGCATGCAGAGCATGATCGTACCGGCCGGCAGACTCCCGCTCGGGACGAGATCAGTCCGATCATGGCGAGGCTCAGCACGTACCTGAGCGCGGCTGCCGGGCGCGAGCTGCCGGACAGCGTCGTCCGGGAGACGAAACACCACATACTCGACACGATCGCGGCCATGGTGTCCGGCGCGCAGCTCACGCCCGGTCTTCACGCGCTTCGATTTGCCCGGGCGTATGGCGGGGAGAAGATTTCAACCGTCGTGGCGTCGGACATGCTGACCGGGCCGATCGAGGCTGCCATGGTGAACGGCGTTCTCGCGAACGCCGACGAAACAGACGACAACTACAGCACCGGCGGCGCGCATCCGGGGTGCGCGATCGTGCCGGCGGCGATGGCGATCGGCGAAAAGAGCCGCATCGATGGCACGCGCTTCATCCGGGCGGTAGCGCTCGGCTACGACGTGGGCTTGAGGGCGTTCAAACTGGTTGCCAGGGGCGGCGTCCTGAGCGAGACGCACAACATCGTTGGAACGTTCGGCGCGTCCGCGGCCTGCGGTTGCGCGGTTGCGCTGGACACGCCGCAAATGCGCACGCTCATCGACTATGCGTCCCAGCAAGCCGGCGCGGGCATAGGCGCCTGGCGCCAGGATTCCGAGCACGTCGAGAAATCCTTCATGTTCGGCGGAATGGGCGCGCGCAATGGTGTGACGGCAGCGATGCTGGTGCACGCCGGGTGGACGGGGGTGAACGACGTGTTTTCGGGCCCGGGGAATCTATTCCAGTCCTACGCGCCGAAAGCGGATCCGGAGATCCTGGTGCACAAGCTCGGGGAGGAATACGAGGTAACGAAGACGATCATCAAGAAATGGAGCACGGGGGGGCCGATCCAGTCGCCACTCGAGGCGATCCAGATCATACGTCAACGCCGGCCCTTCGAGCCGGACGATATCAGGCAGATCAATATCCGGGTCTCCACCAGCGCAGCCGACAAGATCGACGACAGTGTGATGGCCAACCTGTCGATGCAGTACCTGATTGCCGTCATGCTCATCGACGGGACGCTGTCGTTCAAGGCCGCGCACGACGACGCGCGCATGCAGGACCCTGCGGTACTCCGCCAGAAAGCGAAGATGAAGGTCATTGCCGATGAAAGCCTGGAGCGTCTGTTGCCCCGGAGAGTGGCGATCGTCGAGGTCACTTTCAACGACGGAACCACGATCACTGAGCAGAACGATACGGTTCGCGGCAGCCCGGAGAATCCCATGACCAGTGAGGAAGTCGCCGTGAAAGCGCGGGACCTGATGGCCCCGGTGCTCGGCGACGAAAAATGCGCGAAGCTCATCGAGAGGATACTCGCTCTCGAGGATGTCGGGGATATCGGAGAGCTTCGGCCGCTTCTGCAGCGCCCTTGATTGCCGAAAAACGAAGGACTGCGATCAGCCACAGATACACACAGATAAACACGGATCAATTCAAAAACCCAGCCGTAAAGGCGCGAAGGCGCAAAGAAGACCTGTCATGGTCATTCTTGTAACAACTTTCCGACTTTGCGTCCAGGGTCCTGGGTTGGTTTCATCTGTGTTCATCTGTGTTCATCTGTGGCTTTGAGAAGGCTTCTACTTACTTCCTGTAGCTCGCGCCCCCGTCGACGATCACCACCTGGCCGCTCATGTACCCCGCGCGGTCGGAGGCGAGGAACACCACCATGTTCGCGACTGTGGGGGCAGACCCCCGCAGGCTCCTAGTCAACCGTTACCGCGCTGACGCGTTTCTAGGACTATCCGGCAATTAAAACCGGACCAAACCCATCTCGAGGAGGATAGACATGAGCAAGCTGCTGACCACACTGATCGCCGCGGTTTTCGCGGTAACCACCACCGGCGCCTTCGCGCAAGCCCCGGCCAAGGACAAGGACGCGCCCAAGGCGACCCCGGCAACACCGGCGGTTCCCAGAGGCGATACGCCCAAGGCGACGAAGGCCACACCTGCGACGCCGTCGGCCAAGTCCGCCGACGCGCCGAAGGCCGAAAAGAAGGCCAAGGCCAAGGCCAAGGCCAAG
>CAZQJF010000119.1:5234-8009 GCA_964593735.1 uncultured Streptomycetaceae bacterium
CAAGGCCAAGGCCGACACCAAGGCGAAGGTGGACGTCGAGAAGAAGTAACGCAGTTTCGTTTCGCTCCGCGGCGGCGTGCCGCCGCGGAGCGCAGCAAAGGCGGCTCAGGCCGCCTTTTTTTGGAACGAGCGGCGGGGAACGGGCCCTGGATTAAGCGGGGGAATGGGCCCCTTCCTGAAAATCCGAGGGGCCTTCCCATTCCCCCGCGCCCCCGTCGCACGACGAACCCGCACCCCCCGTCGCACAATGGACCTTCATCGCGGGGCCACCGACAGGCGCTTCGTTTGTTGCTACACTCGTTCCCCTTCATTAGGGGAGGCGTCATGCGCAGAACTGCAAGGCTGGGACTGGTCGCTGCCTCACTCATCGCCTGCTGGTTCGTGCCACAGCTCGCGGCCGCGCAGCAATATCCGACGCGGCCCATCCGGTGGATCGTGCCGGTTCCCCCCGGCGCCACCACCGATATCCTGTCGCGCATCATCGGGCAGAAGATGGGCGAGGCGTGGGGCCAGCAGGTGATCGTGGACAACCGCGCCGGCGGCGCTTTCGTTGTCGGCACCGACATCGTCGCCAAGGCCAATCCGGACGGCTACACCGTCGGCATCCTGCTCTCGCCGCACGTGGTGAACCCGTATGTCATGAAGAACCTGCCGTACGACTCGGTGAAAGACTTCCAGCCGGTCACGCAGATCGTTTTTGTGCCGGGCGTCATGGTGGCGAACGCGAACGTGCCGGCGAACAACCTGAAGGAAGTCATTGCGCTCGCCAAGGCCAAACCCGGCCAGCTCAACTTCGGCTCGCCCGGCGCCATGACCTCGGGGCATCTGTCGATGGAACTGCTGAACCTCACGGCGGGCATCAGGATAGTTCACGTCCCGTACAAAGGCGGCTCGCCGGCGATCGCGGACCTGATCGGCGGGCAGATCCAGTTCGTCGTCCTGGGGCCGCCCACCGTGATGGCCCACATCAAGGCCGGGCGCCTCAAGGCCATCGCCACCACGGCCGCAAAGCGCTCCCCGGGTCTTCCGGACACGCCCACCTTCGCCGAGTCGGGACTGCCCGGCTACGACACCTACGAGTGGTACGGCATCTTCGCGCCGGCGAAGATCCCGCGGGCGGTGCTCCTGAAGCTCAACGCCGAGATCAACCGCATCATCAAGCTGCCGGACGTGCATGAGCGCTTTCTCACCCTCGGCGCGATTCCGCATGGCAACACCGTCGAGGAGTTCTCCGCGTTTCTCGACGCCGAGCGCAAGAAGTGGGGGCCGGTCGCGCTGAAGGTGGGGCTAAAGCCAAACTAGCGAGGGGTGGCTCGTTGCTCGTCATTCGTTGCTCGTGCACGCACGACGGAAACTGATCATTGCTGCAGCCGGGTGGCCCGTGTTCGCTGGGGCGGCCGGCGTACGCGCCCAAGTGCCGGCAAGCGTTCCCCGCATCGGGTTTCTCTGGCAGTCCTTGGTTACGGATGCGACATTCGTACGCGCGGCTTTTTCGGAAGACTTCCGCTATCGAGGCTGGTTCATCGGCAAAAACGTCAGCATCGAGCGCCGCTATGCGCAGCGTAAACGCACCAGTTCGACATCTGCTAGCATCCTGCAATCATTTCTCATGCGCGCGGACCGGGTGATCGAATGAAAACGCGGCGCCGTCAACTGCCAGCTGTTAGCGATTCGCGATTAGCTCTTGGCCAAACTAATACTCTTCAACTAACCGCTCACATTAACCGCTGATAGCCAAGTCAAGTTCTACCGCGGGCTCCTGCCCACAGCGTGGGCCCGGCGCGTTCTCTGCATCGTGTGGCCATGCTATTCTTGCATCCGCGCCATCCTCCGAGCCGACAGGTGGATTCTGAAATTTAGCTGCCTGTCCGAAATCCGAATCCGACAGGCAGCTGTGAGCAAGATACTCATCGGCATCGACACCGGCGGTACGTTCACCGATCTCGTCGCAGTATGCGTGGACGGCGCCGGGCGCGGCCGCTACCACTATCACAAGGCGCCCACGCAGACGGCGGATCCCGCGAGCGGAATCCTCGAAGGCATTGCCGAGCTGCTCGACCGCAACGGACTCGCGCGCGGCGACGTGGCGGCTCTCGTGCTCGGCACTACGCTGGCCACCAACGCCGTGCTCCAGGGCAAGTGGGCCAAGACGGGAGTTCTCACGACCACCGGCTTTCGCGACGTGCTCGAGCTTGCGCGCCAGCGCCGCCCGCACTACTTCAACCTCGACATCGTCAAGCCCGAGCCGCCGGCGGCGCGCGATTGCCGCATCGAAGTCGCCGGACGCATCGCGCACGACGGCGCCGAGATCGCGCCGCTTGCCGAGGACGATGTGGTGAGGGCGGTCGAGCGGCTCAAGGCGGCCGGCGTGGAGGCGGTCGCCATCTGTTTCATGCACGCTTACGCCAACCCGGCGCACGAGGAGAGAGCCAAAGCCCTCGTGAGCAAGCTCTGGCCCGAAGTCTATCTGTGCGCTTCGGGGGACGTGCTGGCTGAATTCCGCGAGTTCGAGCGCTTCGCCACCGCGGCGGTGAACGCGAGCCTGATGCCGGTCATGGACCGCTACCTCGAGCGTTTCGAGCAGGGCGTGCTGGGCCTGGGCATACGGCGCGGGCCGCGCGTCATGCAGTCGAACGGCGGTGCGGTCTCGCCCGGCGCGGTGCGCAAGCTCCCGGTGAACACCTTCTTCTCGGGGCCGGCGGGAGGCGTCATCGGCGCGGTGGGCCTGGGCGGGCAACTGGGACTCCCCAATCTCGTCACCTTCGACATGGGCGG
>CAZQJF010000120.1:0-7876 GCA_964593735.1 uncultured Streptomycetaceae bacterium
TTGTTGGCGATCTCGAGCTGGCGGCTCTTGTCCTGGATCTCGTGGAAGAGCCGCACGTTCTCGATGGCGATCACCGCCTGGTCGGCCAAGGTACTGACGAGATCGATCTGCTTCTGCGTGAACGGGCGCACTTCCGGGCGGTAAATGTTGATGGTACCGACCAAGCGTCCCTCCTTGAGCATGGGCACCGCCATGTAAGTCCGTACTCCGCCCAGCTCGACCATCGCAACGGGGCGCGGAATACGATCGCGATAATCGGATGAATCCCTCATGTCCGCGATGTGTATCGGCTGTCGACCGGAAACCATGCGTCCGAGGGGCCCGCGAGGTCGATAGGGTCCTCTTTCGCTGAGAAACCTGGCGTATTCGGCGTTGGTCCCGCGCTGCGCGACGTATTGGTACTTATCCCCGTCGTACAGCCCCAGGTGGCCCATATGCGCGTCGCACAGGCGCATCGCCTTCTCCAGTATCGCGTCGAACACCGGCTGCAGATCCGTCGGCGAGCTGCTGATGACCTTCAGGATTTCCGCGGTCGCGGTCTGACGTTCCAGCGCCTCCTTCGTCTCGTTGAACAGCCGCGCGTTCTCGATGGCGATGACCGCCTGATTTGCAAACGTAGCGATGAGATCGATCTGCTTCTGCGTGAACGGTCGCACTTCGGTGCGGTGAATCTCGATGGTGCCGATGGCGCGACCTTCCTTCAGCATCGGCACGCTAAGGTGACTGCGCACACCAATTTGCTCCACCAGCAGGGTCTGCAACGGACGACGGTCCCGGTAGCCGGTGGACTCCTTGAGGTCGGCGGTCTCCACGGGTTCCCCGCTTTCCAGGACCTTCGACAGGAAGCCGCCCGGGTGTGGCCTGAACGGCCCTCTGTCGAGGACCCACTTCTCCACGTCGGCATTTCCGGCACGCACCGCAACGAACTGATGCTTTTCCCCGTCGTACGTTCCGATCGTGCCGAGATGCGAGTCGCATAGCCGTGCCGCCCCTTCCAGTATCGCGTCGAACACCGGTTGCGTGTCCGTCGGCGAGCTGCTGATCACCCGCAGAATCTCTGCCGTCGCTGTCTGCTGCGCGAGCGCCTCCTTCGTCTCGTTGAAGAGCCGCGCGTTCTCGATCGCGATCACGGCCTGCGCCGCAAAAGTTTCCAGCAACTTGACCTGTTTATTCGAAAACGGACGCACCTCGGCGCGCCGAATAGCGATCGCTCCGATCGCAGTGTCCTCGCGTACCAGAGGAGCGACGAGTATTGTCCGGTACGCACGTCGCCTCGCACTGACGGCGTCGGGGTACTCATCGAGATGGCGCGGGTCGCCGACATCGTGCACGTGCATGGTCCGGAGCTCGCGGACTGCGCGAGTAATGACGCTCTTCGCCGCTATGGGGCGGGCGGGCGGCGTAAGCAGCGGTCCGACATGTACAGCCACGCGCATTACCTCGCCGTCAACCCGCTGAATGTTCACGTCGTTCGCCTCACACAGTCGCGCGGCGCTCTCGGCAACCGCCTCGAGGACAGGCTGAATATCCGTCGGCGAGCTGGAAATGACCCGCAAGATATTCGCGGTCGCGGTCTGCTGCTCCAGCGCCTCGGTCACCTCGGCGTTCCGCGCCTGCAGCTCCTTGAACAGTCGTACGTTCTCTATCGCGATGACGGCCTGGTTGGCGAAGGTCTTGAGCAGCGCGATCTGCTCGTCCAGGAACCGACCTGGGGTCCCGCGCACAAGGTTAAGCGCTCCAATGGCAACGTTCTCTTTCATCAACGGTACGCTGACTATCGCGCGAAATCCCCTGCGAGCAGCGCGTGCCTTGGCAGTGTCGCCAATGCCTTCGTGAAGGACATCGTCGAACTCCACCACCTCTCGACGCACTATTGCCCTGGAGGGGGCGATGCGGGTGTCGCTGAGAGGAAGTGGGAATCGGTCGTTGGCGGTGGAAATGGGGACCGTACTGGCGACCAATTCGGTCATGTCGCCCTTTACCAGTCGCAACGACATGTTCATGCCGTCGAACAAGGCAACTCCGTTCTTCACGATCGCATCGAACACTGGCTGCATATCGGTGGGAGAGCTGCTGATGACTCTCAGAATCTGCGCCGTCGCCGTCTGCTGCTCGCGAGCTTCCTTCAGCTCGCGCTTGCACGCGTCGAGATGCCGCCGCAGGCGGGCCAGCTCTCCGTCCGGGCGACTGGATCCGGCCGCCGTGGTCCTGCGCGGCGACACGCGCGCAGCGGTCTTCCGCTTCCGGGTCGCGGAGCTATGGGCGGTTAGGCGGCGTTTGCGTGTTGGCATAAGTTCAAAGGCATTAGCCACGGAAACACACGGAAACACACGGACAAGCTCATAAGATGAAGCGACGGATTTCCGCCTTGGGACGCACGAAATTGACGAGCAGACCAACCCGCGGACAGGTTCACAAGATGAAGCGGCGGATTTCGTGCGCCTTCGTCAAGGATTGCACGGCCTTCAACTCCAGAACGATGCGGTCCTCCACAAAGGTGATCTCTTCCGCTTCCATTTGCGCGCCGCCCATGCAACGCCGTCACAAATCCTTGTGGTTTTGTCCGTGTGTTTCCGTGTGATTCCGTGGCCAATGTTTTCACGCCCTTCGACTCAGCGGCAACGTGAACCATGCTACGCGCTGCTCCGTGGCAGGGTCAACGCGATTCCCTCTCCCGCACGTTCGCTCATGTCGCGACGTCGAGCCCCGGAGCAGGGCTTAGCGCGATTGCCAGAGTCCAAATGAGCCTGCCAAGAACCTCAATAAGCTTCATGTCGGTCTCCTTCGGTGACTGTAATGTGCGATCGCGCGCGCCGCGTGAGGGCTTTCGGGGATTTGTAGCGCGAGCCTAACGTCTTGGTGAACGGCGGGCCAGCGCGGACGGTGGATGTGGTACGACGCTTGCGGCCCGTCCGTTCGACCTGGAGTTAGGCTTCGCGCTTTTCTGAAACGGCGAGGAGAGCGTGGGGCCGACATAGGCTTCCTGAAACCCTTGCCCGTAGAAAGTCGGCATCGGCTGGCCCTCGGAAGAAACTACTGCGCCCGGCGCGGCGCGGTTCGCAGCAACTCCGCCAGTTCCTGCTTCCAGAATCTTGCTTGACCGGTAGTACCATGGCCGGCGGTCTGGTCGCTGGCGGGGATCAGCAGCACGCGGCCGTTCTTCACGCGCTTGATCTCGCGGTCCAGCACCCCGAGCTCCGGTGGGTTGCGCTCGTCATCGGCGGAGTTGATCGCCAGCAGCACCGCCTGGATGCGCTCCAGTCCCGGCGACGGATTGTAGTCGCGTGATGCATCCCACAGGTACAGGCGATCGTTGGCATCACCGCGGAATGGCGCGCTAAGCCGCTTATCGAGCAGCGCGTCCGCCTTCTCGCGCGTCGGTGCCGCCCTGAAGAGCGCCTGATTTCCGCCGTTGGTGCCGATCCCGAAGAACACCGATGCGAACTGCACGCTTCGCGGCTGCTTGGTGTAATTGCCGTTCATCCACTCCGGGTCGTTGCGGATGGAATCGATGATCAGGCGGCGCATCATCCAGTTGCGCCCGGACATCTCGGTCGGCAACGACGCCATCGGCACCGCGATGTCCATGAAATCCGGATACTTCTGGGCCCAGATCCAGGTGTGCATGCCGCCCATCGAATTTCCCAGCACCAGCCGCAAGTGGCGCACGCCGAGGTGTTCGGTAACCAGCCGGTATTGGGCGAGGACCATGTCGTCGTAGTTGAACCTCGGGAAGGCCGTTCGCATGCCGTCCGAGGGTTTGGGGGATTTTCCGGCGCCGATGGCATCCGGCAGGATGATGTAGTAGCGGCTCGCGTCCAGCGGCTGTCCGGGGCCGAAGAGCTCGCCGCCGAACCTCGGGTTGAGCATGCCGGTGCCCGATCCGAGCGTGCCGTGCAGCATGAGCACCGGCTCTCCGGTGGGCGCGCCCACGGTCGTGTAATGGAGGCGCAGTTCGGGCAGCACTTCGCCGGTGTGAAAGCGGAAGTCGCGCACTACCCAGGCGCCTTCCTTCGGCGTGGGGTACTCAGCGGCGAGAGCCGGAAGAGCTGTCAGCGCGAACACCAGTGTCCAAATTACTCGGCCAGGAACCTCAATAAGCTTCATGTCGGTCTCCTTCGGTGACTGTGCTGTGCGATAACGTGCGCGTTACGTGAGGACCTTGGGTTTCGCGAAGGCGTCGGTCTTTTGGTCGCTTGAACTTGCCACATAACCACTCGACCGCGCTGACGATCAATGCGGCGATGCCCGCGTCATGGAGCACCTGCTGACGTCGCTCTTGCGAAATATTGGCGGCGTTGAGTCGCTGCTCGATGCTGGACTTCACGTTTTGGTTCGCGTTCATGGTGGTCTTCCTATCGCCTTGTTGAGCGGCGCCTGCCGCTATGGCGGCGAAGCACGCGCGCCGCGATTCGCAGATCGAAATTTATGGAATGTGCGGCCGGGTCACTCTGCTTTAATGTTGGCCGCCCGGATCACCTTGGCCCATTTCTCGGTTTCGTCGGCGATGAGCCTACTAAAGTCGGAGGGCGAACCCCCGAGCACGGTGCTGCCGAGGTCGGCAAGTCGTGCTTTCATCTTAGGGTCGGCCAAGGCCGCATTGACCTCTTTGTTGAGCTTCTCGATGATTTCCGCCGGTGTGTTCTTGGGTGCGCCGATGCCGAGCCACACGCTCGCCTCGAAGCCCGGCAGGAAATCGCCCACGGTCGGCACGTCCGGCAGTGCCGCCGAGCGAGTTGCGGTGGTCACCGCCAGTGCGCGCAGCTTGCCGGCCCGGACATGTTCGATCGAAATGCTTGGGGAGGCGAACATCACCTGCACCTGCCCGCCGAGCAGGTCGGCTACCGCAGGCGCGCCGCCGCGGTAGGGCACATGGACCAAGTTCACGCCCGTCATCATCTTGAATAGCTCGCCAACTACATGTGGTGGCGTGCCGTTGCCCCCCGAGGCAAAATTGATCCTGCCCGGATTGGCCTTGGCGTAGGCAACAAATTCGGGAACCGTCTTGGCTGGAAATGATGGATGCACCACCATGACTGTGGTCTCGCGGCTGATACTCGCGACCGGAGCGATGTCGCGGATGAAATTGAAATTGAGCTTGTCGTAGAGCGTCGCGTTGATGGCGTTCGACGAATAGGCCAGCAAAAGGGTGTAGCCGTCCGGAGGCGAACGCACGACTGCCTCGGTGCCGATGTTGCTGCCCGCACCCGGCCGATTCTCAATGACGAATTGCTGACCGAGCCGCTCAGACAGCCATTGTCCGATCGGGCGCGCGGCGATATCGGTCGGGCCGCCAGGTGGAAATCCGACGATGATGCGCACCGGCCGCGTTGGATAGGTCTGCGCCCTCGCGATGCGCGACACGGCCGGGAGCGCGGCAGCGCCCGCGGCCAGATACAGAAATTTCCGGCGGGAAAGTTTCAAGTTCGTCATGGTTTACCCCTCGTTGCGCCGGATGGTCCGCGGCGGCGCTGGCGCGGTGGAAGCTCGTTCTATTTCGTGCTGCCTGTTTCGCGTGAGCTTCCGGTCTGACCGCTACTAATGCATCAGCCGTGCCAGCTCCGCGCACACTGACACATTTTTTCGATCATTCGTGAAATCAGTTAGTTATAGGGAATTCCCGCGCCAGCGTAGCCAGCGCGGGAATTCCCCGGCCGCCAAATATGAAGGCGCCGTCAAATCCCGCGGGCCGAGCCGTGGGATTTGGCGGCGACATTTCCTGTTACGCTTGCTGCACCGTACCTGCTCGACGTTCGGCATTGGAGCGTGTCATGAACTTCGGTCTGTCTCCCTCATCCCAACCCTTCTCCCGGAGGGAGAAGGGGCTCGTCTTCCCTCTACCTCCGGGAGAGGGATCGAGGGTGAGGGAAGGTTCATGACAGACTCTAGAAACTCGCCACTCGTCACCCGACACTCGCCACTCGCCATGCCATTCGACATGTCCCTCGTCCAGCGCGGCGCGCGCCTGCGCCGGAGCCCGTTCTTCGACGCCACGCAGCGCCACGGCGCGCAGGCGTACACGGTCTACAACCACATGCTCTTCCCGGTCTGCTTCGCCGACCTGGAGGAGGAGTACTGGCACCTCTTGAACCATGTCACGCTGTGGGACGTGAGCGTCGAGCGGCAGGTCGAGATCACCGGGCCCGACGCGTTCGAGTTCACGAACCGCCTGACCCCGCGCGATCTCTCGCGGTGCGCGGTCGGCCAAGGCAAGTACGTGGTCATCACGGCGGAGGACGGCGGGATCATCAACGACCCGGTGCTGCTGCGCCTCGCCGAGAATCATTTCTGGCTGGCGCTGGCGGACAGCGACGTGCTGCTGTGGGCGCGCGGCGTCGCGCTCAATTCCGGCCTGCGCGTCAACATCAGCGAGCCCGACGTTTCCCCGGTCCAGATCCAGGGTCCGAAGGCGAAAGACGTGGTGCAGACGCTCTTCGGCGACGCGGCTACGAAGCTGCGATACTACTGGTTCCTCGAAACGAAGCTCGACGGCATCCCGGTCGTCGTGACTCGCACCGGCTGGACCGGCGAAGCGGGCTACGAGATCTACCTGCGCGACGGCAGCCGCGGCGACGAGTTGTGGGAGCGCATCATGGCAGCAGGACGGCCGCACCAGATCCGCCCGACCGGCCCCTCGGATATCCGCCGCATCGAGGCCGGGATACTCAACTGGGGCGCGGACATGACCCTGGAGAACAACGTCTACGAGGTGGGGCTGGAGCGGCTCGTGGACGAGGGCAAGTCCGCCCACTACATCGGCAAGGATGCGCTCAGGAAAATCCGGGATCAAGGCGTGACGCGCAAGCTCGCCGGCGTGGAGATCGCGGGCGATCCCATCCCGTTCAACAGCGTCAAATGGATGGCGAAAGCCGGTGGCAAGACAGTCGGGCGCGTCACCTCGGCGGTCTGGTCGCCGCGGCTGAAGAAGAACATCGGCTACGCTATGTTGCCTGCCGGGCAGGCAACATTAAACTCGACGCTTAGCGTCGAGATTCCTGGAATCGGCGAAAGGCAAGGCACCGTAGTCCAGAAACCGTTCGTCGATCCGGACAAGGCGATACCCAAGAGCTAGTGAAGTAGTGAAGACGTGAGGAAGTGAAGAAGCAGGGATAACGGGTCCCGACTGACGACTGCCGCAAGAATCTGTAACATCGCGCCTCGCGCGAGCAAGTCCGGGATTCGCGATTCGGTCAGGGGATTGTCAATCGCTCGCCGGATGTGGGAAACTTCTCGGTTATCCACGTCCAACCGGAGGCTTCCATGACCAGACAATTTCTCGTAGTGCAACTCGCGGCCGCTCTTCTCTGCATGATTTCGCCCGGAACGGTAGCCGCGCAGTCCAAGGACTCGCCAGAAGAGCATCGCGCGCAAGTACGCAAGGAGGTCCCCGAAGCGGTCGCCCGCTACAAGAGAACCGATGCGGCCATCGATCGCTTCTTCAAGGACTCCGTCGGCTACGTCGTGTTCCCCCGCATCGGCAAGGCGGGATTCATCATCGGCGGCGGTCACGGCGCCGGAGAAGTTTACGAGAGAGGCAGGATGATCGGCACCGCCACCATTACGATGGCCACGGTGGGCCTGCAGGCGGGCGTGCAGGAATTCAGTGAGATCATCTTCTTCCAGAACCAGGCCGCACTCGACCGCTTCAAGCAGAACAAGTTCGAGTTTACCGCCGGAGTGTCCGCCGTGGTTATCACGGCGGGCGGTGCGAAAACCGCGAACTACCGCGACGGCGTGGCCGTCTTCACGGAACCGAGAGGCGGCGTCATGGCGGAAGTGTCGCTCGGCGCGCAGAAGTTCAGCTTCAAGCCCGAAGGCGGGCCTGCAAAGAAATAGGCAAGACGCCCGCAGCCGGCGGAAGCCGGCTGCGGGCTAG
>CAZQJF010000121.1:0-2673 GCA_964593735.1 uncultured Streptomycetaceae bacterium
ACAACCCGGTGCTGATACTGGCCGACGAGCCGACCGGCGCGCTCGATACGCGCACGAGCGTCGAGTTGATGGGGCTGCTGCAGCATTTGAACCGCGG
Organism: uncultured Streptomycetaceae bacterium; assembly: GCA_964593735.1. Classification (GTDB taxonomy): domain Bacteria; phylum Pseudomonadota; class Gammaproteobacteria; order Burkholderiales; family SG8-41; genus SG8-41. The sequence continues at coordinate 98 of CAZQJF010000121.1, forward strand.
CGGCATGACCGTGGTGCTGGTCACCCACGAGCACGATATCGCGACCTTCGCGTCCCGCGTCATCGGCTTTCGAGACGGGCACGTCGTGGACGATCGGCGCAACGCGCAGCCGGCCGACGCCCAGGCCATGCTGAAGGACATGCAGAAGGAAGTGGCTTGAAGGAGTTCAACGTTCAAGGTTCAAGGTTCAACGTTCAATGTTAAAGGCTTGGCGTTTGGACGTGGGGTTGCGAGTCTCGCCGGGGAGACTCTCGTCTCGAAACCAGGAACCGGGAACCTTGAACGTGGAACATTGAACTTGGATGGAACCTTGAACATGGAACTTGGAACCGAAAGGTGACGGCATGAATCTGATCATAGGCATACGGATCGCATTGCGCGCCCTGCGCGTCAACAAGCTGCGCAGCTCTTTGACGATGCTCGGCATCATCATCGGCGTCGCGGCAGTGATCACGATGATCGCCGTCGGCTCCGGCGCGCAGGCCCGCGTCGAGGAGCAGATCAAGGGGTTGGGCACCAATCTCATCATACTCTCGCCGGGATCGGTGACCGCGGGGGGTGTGCGCATGGGGGCGGGCTCGCGCTCCAGCCTGACCGAGGACGATGCGTACGCCATCCAGCGCGAGGTGCCGGCGGTGCAGGCTTCGGCCCCCACGCTCCGCGGCACCGGTCAGGTGGTCGCCGCCGGCAATAACTGGTCCACCGTGTTCTTCGGCGTGACGCCCGAGTACCTGGAGGCCCGTAACTGGGTCATAGCAACCGGCAAGATGTTCGAAACTTCCGATCTCATGGGCTCCGCCAAGGTGGCATTGCTGGGCGAGACGGTCGCGCGCAGCCTGTTCGGCGACAGCGACCCGGTCGGCCAGGCCATCCGCATCCGCAAGGTTCCCTTCGTAGTAATCGGCACGCTGGGGCGGAAGGGCCAGAACATGATGGGGCAGGACCAGGATGACATCATCCTGATGCCGATCTCGACCGCGCGCAACCGGGTGCTGGGGGGCAACACCGCGAAGCAGCGCTCGGTTGGCTCGACTTCGATCAAGATCCGCGACGGCGAGGACATGAAAGAGGCGGAGGAGCAGATTCGCAGCCTCATGCGGCAGCGCCACCGGCTGCAGCCCGGACAGGACGACGATTTCGGCTTGCGCAACCTGTCGGAGGTGCTCCAAACGCGGGAAGAGTCGAGCCGGGTCATGGCGCTGCTGCTGGCGGCTGTCGCCTCCGTTTCGTTGATGGTGGGCGGGATCGGCATCATGAACATCATGCTGGTGTCGGTGACCGAGCGTACCCGGGAGATCGGCCTGCGCATGGCAGTGGGCGCGCGCTCCCGCGATATCCTCACGCAATTTCTGGTGGAGGCGGTGACGCTCGCCCTGATCGGAGGCTTGTTGGGAATCCTGCTCGGCATCGGCAGCTCGTTCGCGATAGCGAATTTCGCCGAGTGGCGCGTCGAGCTGAGGCCTGACTCCATTGTGCTGGCGGTGGGTTTCGCCGCGGGAATCGGAATTTTTTTCGGTTTCTACCCCGCACGCAAGGCTTCCCGGCTGCTGCCGATAGAGGCGCTGCGCTACGAATGAACCGGTGATGGGTGATGTGTGATGAGTGATGGGTAGGATCGCAGCGCAGGCTGTTCGCCCATTACCCATGCAGCGTCGCGTAGAATAGCGCGCGCATGGACTTGGCGCTCTATCTCAAGGCAGTCATACTCGGCATCGTCGAGGGTCTCACCGAATTCCTGCCGATTTCCAGCACCGGCCATCTGATCATCGCGGGGCAGCTTTTGGGCTACACCGGCGAGAAGGCCAAGGTTTTCGAGATGGTGATCCAGAGCGGCGCCATGTTGGCGGTGGTCTGGGAATACCGGGCGCGCTTCACTCGCGTGCTCCTGGGCTTGTTCGATGATCCGGTCGCGCAACGCTTCGCCTTGAACCTGGTGGTGGCATTCATCCCGGCTGCCGTGCTGGGACTCGCCTTCGGCAGCATGATCAAGCGGCATCTGTTCCACGCGATCCCCGTCGCGCTCGCCTTCATCGCGGGCGGCGTGATCATCCTCTGGGTGGAGCGCTCCCCGCGGCGGGCAACGGTGGAAGATGTCGACCAGATGACGTGGAAGGACGCGCTCAAGGTGGGATTTGCGCAGGCGGTTGCGCTGATACCGGGCACGTCGCGCTCCGGTGCAACGATCATCGGCGGAATGCTGTTCGGTCTTTCGCGCCGGGTCGCCACCGAGTTTTCGTTCTTCCTCGCGGTGCCCACCCTGATGGCGGCGGGCGCTTACGATTTTTACCGGCACCGGGCGCTGTTCGACGCGTCCGACATCGGCGTCTTCTCCGTCGGATTTTTCGTGTCCTTCGTTTCGGCCTTTCTTTGCGTGCGCTGGCTGATCCGCTACATCAGCAGGAACGACTTCACGCTCTTCGCCTGGTATCGCATAGCATTCGGCGCGATCGTTCTCCTGACCGCCTACACGGGATGGGTGGAGTGGACGGCGTGACGAACAGCGATGAGTGATGGGTGATGGGTGGCAAAACCTTGACTACGTCATTCCGTATTCATCATTCCGCATTCATTATTCA
>CAZQJF010000121.1:2773-5794 GCA_964593735.1 uncultured Streptomycetaceae bacterium
GTGGCAAAACCTTGACTACGTCATTCCGTATTCATCATTCCGCATTCATTATTCAGGATTGCACCCATGGCAATCCTGAATGCCGCCAGCCGCCGCTGGTATTGCGATGCCCGCCGGCGTCCCTGTCGCCTTCGAATCCTTCCAGCACGTTGTAGCACGTCGCGTAACCCGCCTGCATCGCGAGCAGCGCCGCGTTGTGCGAACGCCCGCCGCTGCGGCAGATGAACATTATCGGCGCTTCCTTGTCGCCCACCTGCTGCTGAAGCTCCGCGACAAAAGCGGGATTGGGACGATTGCCGGGATAGGTCAGTAATTCGATCTCGACAGCGCCGGGAATTCGCCCGACGTAATCCCATTCGGCGCGGGTGCGCACGTCCACGAGCTTTGCGCCGGGCGCGTTGCGCCAGACCTCGTGCGCTTCCTGCGGGGTGAGCGCGCCGCCGTAAGGCAGGCCCAGTTCTTTTGCGCGCTCGCGTGCGGTCTTCACGATGTCATTGATTGCCATGGGCAAGGGCTCCTCGAGAGTCAGTAAGGGTGCGGCGGAGAGGCCGCCAGAGGCCGGCGTCCGTATCCGGCCGGAATAAAAAGACAATTTTACTGGATTCCGCCTGAACAGCATTCCGCACCAATGCGGTGCAGTCGTATAATGTGCGCACTACAATCGTGCACCCGGGCCCGGCTTTTGCCCGTAAATCCCTTATGGCACAATGCCTTTCGCAAAAAAAACCTTGGCACACTTCCTGCTGAGTGGCAGCCTGTCAGAGTTGGTGGTCAGACAGCCTGCCACGAATGGGAATGTGCCGGGACGACGTCCGACACATTCCCAGGAAGTCCCGAATTCTCTTTTCGCTTCAACACAATCAACCAGGGAGAACCCATGCCTGCCGCCGATGTATTGAAAATGATCAAGGATAACGAGGTGAAGTTCGTCGATCTGCGCTTTACCGACACGCGAGGCAAGGAGCAGCACGTATCGGTGCCGGTATCGGCGTTCAGCGATGAGAAATTCACCGACGGTCATTACTTTGACGGCTCGTCGATAGCCGGCTGGAAGGGCATAGAAGCCTCCGACATGACGCTCATGCCGGATCCGGATTCCGCGCGAATGGACCCTTTCACGGATGAGCCGACGCTGCTCCTGCAGTGCGACGTGATCGAACCCTCGGACGGAAAGGGATACGACCGCGATCCCCGCTCGATCGCAAAGCGCGGCGAGGCTTACCTGAAATCCACGGGAATCGCCGACACAGCGTTCTTCGGCCCCGAGCCCGAGTTCTTCATATTCGACGCGGTCACCTGGAAGATCGAAATGGGCCAGGCCTACTTCAGGATCAAATCGGAAGAGGCGCCGTGGGCGTCCGGCGACGAGCTCGAGGGCGGCAACATGGGCCACCGCGCGCCGATCAAGGGCGGGTATTTCCCGGTGCCACCGGTCGATTCATTGCAGGACATACGCTCGGCGATGGTGCTTGCCATGCAGGAGATGGGCGTGGAGTGCGAGGTGCATCATCATGAAGTGGCCGCGGCGGGGCAGTGCGAGATCGGCACCAAGTTCAACAGCCTGGTGAAGCGCGCCGACTGGATGATGATCCTCAAATACGCCGTGCATAATGTCGCACATTCCTATGGCAAGACGGCGACGTTCATGCCGAAGCCGGTCGTCGGGGACAACGGTTCCGGCATGCACGTGCACCAGTCGCTGGCGAAAGGCGGAAACAATCTGTTCAGCGGTAACGGCTATGCCGGCCTGTCCGAGCTGGCGCTGCATTACATCGGCGGCATCCTCAAGCACGCCAAGGCGCTGAACGCGATCACCAATCCGGGCACCAATTCCTACAAGCGCCTGGTTCCCGGGTTCGAAGCCCCGATCAATCTTGCCTATTCCTCGCGGAACCGCTCGGCCGCGGTGCGCGTGCCGCTCGTTGCCAACCCGAAGGCGCGACGCATCGAGGTGCGCTTCCCCGACCCGACGACAAATCCGTATCTCGCGTTCACTGCCATGATGATGGCGGGACTCGACGGCATACAGAACAAGATCAAGCCCGGAGACCCGGTCGACAAGAATCTTTACGATTTGCCGCCGGAGCTCGCCGCGCGCGTCCCGAAGGTGTGCCATTCGCTCGAGCAGGCGCTGGAGGAACTCAACAAAGACCGCGAATTCCTCACTCGCGGCGGTGTGTTCTCCAACGATATGCTGGACGCCTACGTGACGCTCAAGGAGGAAGAGTTGACCGCCTTCCGCATGACCACCCACCCCATCGAATTTCAGATGTATTACAGCCTCTAGGAATTTGCGGCGCTTTGGCCCGCCAAATTCCTTACATAACGTCTCCAAGAATAAGGGCGGGTGTTTCCGCCCTTTTGTTTTTGGTAAGGAATCTGTCGGGGCAAAGCCTGGCAGATTCCTGATGCACCATTTAAGTGCATTGCTAATATTTGTGTATTGACATAGACTTACGATTAAGTGTTGAGAGGTCTGGTCAACCTGTCAGCGGCGCTATGCGTTGATGGGCGAAAGGACACTATCCAACCATGCAAACTCTGATCGTCTTGCTGCTTCTGGCGAGTGTAGCCCCCGCAGTACACGCCGAAATCTACGAATGCGTGGATCCTAGCGGCAGCAGGCGATTCACGAACATCAAGGCCGAAGCGAAGGGCTGCAAGCTCCTGAACGTGAGCCCGGTTAACACCATGCCTGGCCCCCCTCGCCCAATTTCCGGCCCTGCCGCGAAACAGCAGGGCAAGGCGACGCCCACACCTTCGAGCTTTCCCAAAGTAGAGGCCGACCTGCAGCGCCAGCGCGACCAGGACCGCCGGAGAATCCTGGACAATGAGCTGTCCAACGAGGAAAAGCTGCTCGCCCAGGCCCGCAAGGAACTGGCCGAGCAGGAAGCCGTGCGGTTGGGCAGCGAGCGCAACTACCAGAAGGTGCTCGACCGGCTCGAGCCGTACAGGAAGAAGGTCAAGCTCCACGAGGACAACGTGGCCAGCCTCAAACGCGAAATGTCGGGCACGAGATAA
>CAZQJF010000121.1:5894-7864 GCA_964593735.1 uncultured Streptomycetaceae bacterium
TCCGCGTCTTGGCCCGGTTCTTGCTCGGAAAGCACAGGCGATCGCGCTTTTGGTTGCGACAGCTCTGACCGATAGCAACAAAGGGGAACATGAGGGGAACATGAGGGGAGAGGTTTCCTCGTGCGTCCCCGGCTCCAAGGACACTGCGTCATGACCTCCCGAGCACTCTCCGGTCTCGACCTGCTGGCGACTGCGGTAGTGCTGGTCGACGAGAAACTGGCCGTGCGTTACATGAATCCCGCCGCCGAAAACCTGTTTGAAGTGAGCAGCAACAACATGGCCGGACTCGGCCTCAACAAACTGTTCGCCGACGGTGGGGTGCTGAATGCGGCCATGAGTTACGCCCGCGCCAACAATTCCAGCTATACCGAGCACGACTTCGAAGTGCGGCACAGCGGGCATTCCCGGCTGCACGTCTCGTGCACGGTGACCCCGCTCGACCTGCCGGATGTGGAGTTACCGGAGGAAATGATGCTGCTCGAGTTTCGCCACATCGAACAGCAGATCAGGATCGCGCGCGAAGAGCGCATGTTGAACCTGAGCCAGGCCAATCGCGAGCTCATCCGCAACCTGGCGCATGAGATCAAGAATCCACTCGGCGGAATCCGCGGCGCGGCGCAATTGCTCGACCGCGAGCTGGAGCGCCCTGGCCTGCACGAGTACACGCAGGTCATCATCAAGGAGGCCGACCGGCTCCAGTCGCTGATGGATCGCATGCTCACACCGCACCGCCTGCCCAGTGCCGCGCCGCTCAACGTGCACGAAGTGCTGGAACGGGTTCGCAGCCTGATCATCGCGGAGTTCCCCCGCGGCATTGCAATCTCTCGCGACTACGATGTCAGCCTTCCACTGGTAAAAGGCGACAAGGAGCAGCTGATCCAGGCGGCGCTCAACGTGGTGCGTAACGCCGCGCAGGCGATCATGACCAAAGAGGCGCCGCTGCCCGCCGCCGGGCGCGGGGAGATCAAGCTGCGCACCCGGGTAGTGCGCCAGGTAACGATTGCGCGCCGGCGCCACCGCCATGTCGTGGTGGTGGAGATCTTCGACAACGGGCCGGGCATACCCGAAGAACTGCGCGAGCGCGTCTTCCATCCGCTGGTGTCCGGCCGCGAGGGCGGCACCGGGTTGGGGCTTACTCTCGCTCAGAATTTCGTGAACCAGCACCACGGCGTCATTTCCTTTGACAGCGCGCCGGGCAGCACGTGTTTCACCATCCTCCTGCCCGCCGAGGAAGCGGTAAATGGGAAATAGTGAATGGTGAATGGTCCGAGGCGAAACGGCCGCGCATGACGGTTATCACGATTCACCATTCACGATTCACCATTTACGGAATTTCATGAAGCCGGTCTGGATTATCGACGACGACCGCTCGATCCGCTGGGTGTTCGAGAAGGCGCTGACGCGCGAGAACATCGCGTTCAGGACCTTTTCGTCCGCGCGGGAGGCGCTCGTGCAGCTAGAAACAGAAACGCCGCAGATCGTGGTGAGCGACATCCGCATGCCGGGGGAATCCGGACTGGAGCTCCTCCAGAAGGCGAAGGCGCGCCACGCCACCCTGCCGGTGATCATCATGACGGCTTACTCGGACCTGGAGAGCGCGGTAAGCGCTTTCCAGGGGGGTGCGTACGAGTATCTGCCCAAGCCTTTCGACGTGGATTACGCGGTGGAGCTCATCCGGCGGGCGATGGAAGAAAGCGTGCGCCAGGAAAGCGCCGCCAATCATGTCCAGGAGGCGGGCCCCGAAATACTGGGGCAGGCGCCCGCGATGCAGGAAGTGTTTCGGGCCATCGGCCGGCTCGCCCAGTCCCAGGCAACGGTGCTGATCACCGGAGAGTCGGGCACCGGCAAGGAACTGGTGGCGCGCGCACTGCACCGCCACAGTCCGCGCGCCGAAATGCCGTTCATTGCGATCAATACCGCCGCGATTCCCCGCGAGTTGCTCGAGTCGGAGCTGTTCGGCCACGAGCGCG
>CAZQJF010000122.1:0-7781 GCA_964593735.1 uncultured Streptomycetaceae bacterium
ATGGCGGTGTTCACTTTCCCGGTTGAATCTAAAAGCTCACGGATAGCGCGTACGCGTCCATCCATCATATCCGAGGGCGCGACCACGTCGACCCCGGCCGCGGCGCACGCGAGGGCCTGCTTTTCCAGGATCGAGATCGTTTCCTCGTTCAACACGTAGCCGCGCGGGTCGACTACGCCGTCCTGCCCGTGCGTCGTATAGGGGTCGAGCGCGGCGTCGGTGATCAGACCGAGCTCCGGGAACCGCTTTTTCAGCGCCGCTACCGCGCGCGGCACCAATCCTTGCGGGTTCACGGCTTCCCGGCCGTCGGCGGACTTCAGCCTGTTTGCAATGAACGGAAAGATCGCAAGGGCGGGAATACCGAGCTTCAAGCATTCCTCGGCGTGCGGCAGCAGTCGATCTACCGTGTAGCGCCTGATACCCGGCATCGACGGAACCGGTTCGGTGCGCCTGGCCCCATCGATCACAAACACGGGATAGATCAGGTCATCTATGGTGAGCCGGTTCTCGCGCATCAGGCGGCGCGAAAAGTCGTCACGCCGCATGCGCCGCATACGACGGCGCGGAAATTCACCGAGGAGATGCATCGTTATAACCTCATGAAAACAAATGATTCGTTTGTGTCCTGTAGTGGGAACTATTGGTGGGGATTATCACCTAACTTACAGACGGCGCAAGCCGTCTCCCGCTTCTCCTCCCTGAGCGGGCGCCTTAATCCAATTAAGGCTTTTTACCCCCGGTTTTACTCCCCTTTAACCGGGGGTTTTTTATGCCTGCTCGCCGCGCTCGGATGACTTTGGCCGCGCCAACTTATGGCGTTCGAACTTGTAACCCGGCGCTGTGACGCGCGCTGCATTTTATCGTGCCGGCCGCGTGTCGCGCGCGGCGGGAGTACCGGCGCTCCGAGGAAATAGCACCCGGGCGCCGCGCAATACCGCGCGCCGCGCGGTATTGCCGCAACAGCCGCCTGGAATGACATAGGTTGTTGTTATTCGGCGTGAAAGTGGCGTTCCCGACGGCGCTTACTATACAATACGTGCTCCCGACTCATGCCCGAAAAGAACAAGGAGCACGCATGATTTCCCGCTGGCCAGCCGCGCTGATTGCGGGCGCGCTCGCCGCTCATCCAGGATACGCGCAAACCCCGCCCAAGGCCGACCTTGCCCGTGCCCAGAGTATCGTGACCCAGGTGTGCGTAGCCTGTCACGGCACCGACGGTAACAGCGTGCAGGCGGTCAATCCCAACCTGGCCGGCCAGCACGCCGAATATACGCTGAAGCAACTGATGAACTTCAAGGCGCAGGACGGCAAGCCGGCGACCCGTCCGAGCGCGGTCATGACCGCCATGGCTGCCAATCTGTCGGCCGACGACATGCGCAGCCTGGCGGCTTTTTTCGAGGGCCAGAGCGCGAAGCCACGCGCGGCGCGCGATCCGCAACTCGTGAAGCTGGGGCAGACCCTCTATCGCGGCGGCGTTACCGCTCGCGGTATAGCGGCGTGCACCGCCTGTCACGGTCCGAACGGAGCCGGTGTGCCGGCGCAATTTCCCCGGCTCGCCGGGCAGCACGCGGAATACACCACGTCTCAGCTCAAGGCATTTCGCACCAGCGAGCGGGCGAACGATCCCAGCCGGATGATGAGGGCAGTGGCCGAAAAGCTCACCGATCGCGAGATCGCCGCGGTCGCGGAATATATCTCCGGCCTGCGTTAGGAGCCCGCGCGGTAGAAACTGGCGGCAGAGGTTTCGGTTTCGAAACCCAATTCTGTCGTTTACCTGCGGACGGATTTCCCTTAGGAATGTGTCGGGCCGGGATCCCGCACATTCCTAACGATCCCTGAAGGCCTTACGCGCAGCCGCCACCGTCTTCTCGATCTCGGCCGCGCCATGCGCCGAGGACACGAAGCCTGCTTCGTAAGCGGAAGGCGCCAGGTAAATGCCTTGCGCGAGCATGGCGTGGAAGAAGCGGTTGAAGGCTTCCTTGTCGCACTGCATGACTTCGGCGTAGCTCGTCGGCGGAGTTTCGCGGAAGTAAAGTCCGAACATGCTACCCACGTTCTGCGCGCAAAAGCCCACGCCCTGCTCCCGCGCCGCCTGGGTGAGCTGCGCGCACAACGCGCCGGCCGTGGCCGAGATTTTCTCGAAGAACCCCGGCGCCCGCACGAGCTTCAGCGTGGTCAATCCGGCGGCCATCGCAACGGGGTTGCCTGAAAGCGTTCCCGCCTGGTAGACCGGCCCGACAGGCGCTAGCACCTGCATGACGTCGCGCCGGCCGCCCACTGCGCCCACCGGCATGCCCCCGCCGATGACCTTGCCGAGCGTAACGAGATCGGCGTTCACGCCATAGAGTTGCTGCGCGCCACCGAGCGACACGCGAAATCCCGTCATCACTTCGTCGAAGATGAGCAGCGAGCCGTAGCGGGTGCAGCACTGGCGCACGGTTTCCAGAAAACCGGGCCCGGGCGCTACCAGATTCATGTTGCCGGCGACCGGCTCGATGATGACCGCGGCAATGTCTCCCCCCTCGCGCTCGAACGCCCGTTCCACCGCGGCGCCGTCGTTATAGTCGAGAACCAGGGTGCGGGCCGCCACTTCGGCGGGCACGCCCGCGGAGCTCGGCTGGCCCAGGGCGAGCGCCCCGGAGCCTGCTTTCACCAGCAGCGCATCGGCGTGGCCGTGATAGCAGCCTTCGAATTTGACGATCCTGTCACGGCCGGTGTATCCGCGCGCCATACGCACGGCGGTCATCGTCGCTTCCGTGCCCGAGCTCACGAGGCGCACCTGCTCGAGCGCGGGCACGAGCGCCGCCAGCAGCTCCGCCATCTCGAGCTCCGCTTCGGTAGGCGCGCCGAAACTCAGCCCTTTTTCCGCGGCCTGCTGCACGGCCTTGATTACCTCCGGGTGCGCGTGGCCGAGGATCAGGGGCCCCCACGAGCCGACGTAATCGACATAGGCGTTGCCGTCGGCATCCCACACCGTCGCGCCCTTCCCCCGCTGTATGAAAAGCGGGGTGCCGCCCACCGACTTGAACGCGCGCACGGGCGAATTTACTCCGCCGGGAATGCGCAGTTGCGCCTGGTTGAAGAGCTTCTGACTTCGCTTCATGCACCCATTTCCCGCGCTTCGAACAGCGCGCTGAAGCGCCGTGCCGCTGCCTCGATGTCGGGCGCCGCAAAAAGCGCCGAAATTACCGCGAGGCTGTCGGCGCCGGCCGCGATCAACGCCGGCGCATTCTCCACTGTGATGCCGCCGATCGCCACCACCGGCAAAGCCTGTTGGTGCTTCGCGTCGCCAAGCAGCGAAAGCGGCGCCCCGCCGGCACCGGGCTTGACGGTGGAAGGATAGAAGCCGCCGAATGCAACGTAGTCGGCGCCGAGGCGCGCCGCGTCGTGCGCGTTTTCGAGGCGGCGATAGCAGGAAACACCCAGAAGTTTGGACGCACCCAGCTGGCGGCGCGCTTCCGCAATCGAACCGTCTTCACCGCCGAGGTGCAGTCCTTCGGCATCGACGGCGAGGGCGAGGTCGAGATGATCGTTGATAATGAGCGGAACGTGGCGGCGCCGGCACAGCGCAGCGAGCGCACGCGCCTGCTCGAGCCTGAGCGCGGCATCGGCGATCTTGTTGCGGTATTGCAGCAGGCGGGCGCCCCCGGCGAGCGCCGCGTCCACCTTGCCGAGCAGCGCGAGCGTGTCGGAGAGGTCAGGCGTCACGGCGTATAACCCGCGAACGCGGCCTGCCGGACAGCCTGTCGGACTTACGTTGAATTCGCCAGTTCGTAGCGCCATCGCCGAGGGGTTTCTAATACCGATTGAGCCGACAGGCTGCAGGTAAAAGGCTCAAATGCATCGGCACAGAGCCTCCCGGGTTGGTTTTTAGGCTCACAGGACCCGCAAATGCTTCACGGTGCAAGCCAAACAACGCCTCAAGTCTGCGGGCGGTTTTGCATTTAGCAGCCTGTCGGAGCATCAAGTCCGACAGGCTGCTAGGGGTCCTGAGTTCCCCCCTCATCCGCCGGCTCTTCTTCGCGCGCCCAGAACAGCCGGTCGGGGATGTGCTGCCCCATGCCGGGGCGGAACGCCGCTTTGAGAGTCTGCCAGGTGTACTCCTGCGCGTCCTTCACCGCGTCGCTGATCTCGAGGCCATTGGCGATGGTCGCGGCGATGGCCGAAGCGAGCGTGCATCCGGAACCGTGGTAGGACCCGGGGAGCCGCGGCCAGTTGTCGGCGCGCACGACGCCGTTCTGCCCGTACAGCGTGTTCACCACCTGGGGGGTGTTCTCGTGGGTGCCGGTGATCAGCACGAACTCGCAACCGCTGGCGATAATGCGCCGCGCGCACTCCGCGAGATCGGGGTGACCCTCCTCCCCGTCCTCGGCGCTGAGCCTGCGCGCCTCCAGGCTGTTGGGCGTGATGATCGTGCTTTGCGGAATGAGCAGCTCCTTCAACGCCGCCAGCATTTCGTCGGAGACCAGTTCGTCGCCACGGCCGGAAGCGAGCACCGGATCGAGCACCAGCGGAACCTCGGGATAATCGGAGACGACTTCGGCAATCGCCGCGATCTGCTCCACGTTTCCGAGCAGCCCGATCTTGAACGCGACAACCGGCATGTCTTCCAGCACGCAGCGGGCCTGGTCCGCCACCCACTCGGCGTCGATGGAACTGAGGTCATCCACGCCCATCGTGTCCTGTATGGTTACCGCGGTAACGACCGACAACGGATGGCAGCCCATGCTCGATAGCGTCATGATGTCGGCCTGCAGTCCCGCTCCGCCGCTCGGGTCGGTCGCAGCGAATACCAGGACGATGGGAGGCAGATCCGACATGCTTCGGGAACTCCAGGCGGGTGATCGGCATCCGCGCGGTTGGTCGCGGACGGAGTGATTCGCTAAAATTTGATTTTAGCGTAAAACGGAAGCCCGCATGACCAATGCCGATATCCGGTCCTACAAAAACTACATGTGCCTCATCTGCGGTTTCCTCTACAGCGAAGCCGCGGGTCTGCCGGAGGAAGGCATTGCGCCGGGAACGCGGTGGGAGGATATCCCGATAAACTGGACCTGCCCCGAATGCGGCGCGCGCAAGGCGGACTTCGAGATGGTGGAAATTTGAGGGATCGAACGTTCGCTGTATACGGGCGACACAATTTGTGCCACCGTCACATCCGGAAACCGCTCCGGCACTCAAATTTCAGGAAATTTGAAGATTCGAAAAGGATACAACCATGCGCATACTCCACACGATGGTCCGCGTCGGCGATTTGCAGCGTTCGATCGACTTCTACACCCAGGTGCTGGGCATGAAACTGCTGCGCAAGTCCGACTATCCGGGCGGGCGCTTCACGAACGTCTTTGTGGGCTACGACGACGAATCGAAGTCGGCGGTGCTGGAGCTCACGCACAACTGGGACACCAAGGCTTACGACCTCGGCAATGGCTACGGACACGTGGCGATCGAAGTTCCGGATGCCTACCGGGCGTGCGACGAAGTGAGGACGCGCGGCGGCAAGGTGACCCGCGAGGCGGGACCGATGAAGCACGGCACTACGGTGATCGCCTTCGTCGAGGACCCCGACGGCTACAAGATCGAGCTGATCCAAAGGAAAACGTCGAGCTGAGCGACGACGTTTTCCTTAAATGAAGAGCTTTACAGATAGCCGAGTCACGCGGTCGCAGCTTCGTGCTTCGATCGATGCTGGTCAATCAGCCGAAACGGTAGAGAATCCCTGCCTGTTGAGGGATATACCAAAAGACCCCATATCTAAGGATTTTCTCGGGTCTCGTCCCGAGAAAATCCTCCGGCGTAGTCGGCCATGCGCACGAACTCGGCGACTGATAGTTCCTGCGCGCGCCGCCCCGGATCGAGGCCTAGCCGGGCAAAATCCGCTGCTCCGAATCGCCCCTTGAGCGTGTTGCGCAGCGTCTTGCGCCGCTGCGCGAATGCCTCGGCAACGATGAGGCCGAAGACGCGCTCGTCGCGCGCCGGGTGCGGCGGCGGCCGGTAGGGCGCCATGCGCACGAGCGTGGATTCCACTTCGGGAGCGGGCCGAAACGCTTCCGCGCCCACGTCGAGTATCCGCTCCATTTGAAAACGGTACTGCAGCATTACCGACAGCCGGCCGTACGCGGACGACGAGGGCGCCGCGACCATGCGTTCCACGACCTCTTTCTGAAGCATGACGTGAATGTCGCGGATCGCCGGGGCGTAGTCCGACAGGTGAAAGAGCAGCGGTGTGGAGATGTTGTAAGGCAGGTTGCCGACTATCCGCAGATCGTTCCCGACCCCGCCGAAATCGAACTTCAGCGCATCGCCTTCGTGGACGATGAGGCGCGCGGGCGGGAATTCGGCGCGCAGCCGCGCCACGATGTCGCGGTCGATCTCGATGACGTTCAGGTGATCAAGCCGCGCGGCGAGCGGTTTCGTCAACGCGCCCAGGCCCGGGCCGATTTCAACCATCCGGTCCCCGCGCCGGGGGGCAATCGCCGCGACGATCTCTCCGACGACCCTGTCGTCGACGAGAAAGTGCTGCCCGAAGCGCTTGCGGGGCCGGTGACTCAAAATTTTCACCACAGAGGCACAGAGAAAGGGAGAAGGCAGTCCGAAGAATCCTACTTCTCTGAGCCTCTGTGTCTCTGTGGTTGATTCCGATGACCTTCAGACGCGCCAGCGCGGCTGCGGCGCGCGAGCTGCGCAGCGAGCCTGATCGCCTCGATGAGACTGCCGGCATGGGCCTTCCCGGTGCCGGCGAGATCGAGGGCCGTGCCGTGGTCGACGGAAGTGCGGATGATGGGCAGCCCGAGCGTGACGTTGACCCCGCCGCCGAAGGCCGCGTGCTTCAGGACGGGAAGGCCCTGGTCGTGGTACATCGCGAGCACGCTGTCGCAGAGCTTGAGCCGTGCGGGGGTGAACAGGGTGTCCGCCGGCACCGGTCCGGTGAGTTCGTAGCCTTCCGCGCGCAGCCGTTCCAGCACGGGCGTGATGACTTCGATTTCCTCGCGCCCCAGATAGCCGGATTCTCCCGAGTGCGGATTGAGGCCGGCTACCGCGATACGCGGCCGGGCGAGGCCGAATCGCGCGACGAGGTCGTCGCGCAGCACGCGGAGCGTCTGCTCGAGTCCCGCGGTCGTGATATGGCGCGCGACGTCCTTCAAGGCGAGGTGCGTCGTGGCGAGCGCTACGCGCATGCCGCCGCCGACCAGCATCATCACCACGTGCCGCGCGCCCGTGTGAGCGGCGAGATACTCGGTGTGCCCGGTGAACGCGATGCCGGCGTCGTTGATCGCGCCCTTGTGCACCGGCGCGGTCACCATGGCGTCGAATACGCCCTCGCGGCACCCGTCGGCGGCGATTTCCAGAGTGCGCAGCACGCTCCTGCTGTTGGCAGGATCGAGTTTTCCGGCAACGGCCGGGCGAGCGAGCGCGACGTGCCGCACTACCAGCGCCCCGCGGCGGGCCCCTGCCGTGCTGCGGGCGTGGAAGTCGGAAAGTTCGACGGCCGCACGCAGCGACTTGGCCCTGCTTCGCAATACGTCCCGGTCAGCGACGATCACCACGCGCGCCGGGAGCCGGGCGCGCGCCAGCGCAACGCACAAGTCCGGCCCGATGCCCGCGGGTTCACCGGCGGTCACTGCGATCAGGGGAATTCTTGATTTCGAATGCTTAATTGTGAATGCTTAATGTGGCTTGTCGCAGCACCATGCTCGGTCTTGTCGTTAATTTAGCATTGAGCATTCAACATTCAATATTGAATTGCGGCTCAACGCTCTTCGAGCCGCAATTCGATGTAC
>CAZQJF010000123.1:0-7732 GCA_964593735.1 uncultured Streptomycetaceae bacterium
CGCCATGAACGGGGCCCAGCCGACGCCGCCGCCCCACATCGCCGCGGCGCGCCCGTCGAGCACCATGGGCGGGCCGTCGCCCGCCTTCTCCAGCAGGTGCGCCTCGAAATCCTGTTTCATATCGAGCCCGAGGCCGTCCATCACGTAGCGCGCCAGCACGATGAAACCGGAGCTCGCCGCCCCCCACGCAATCGGTTTGCCTTTCAAGTCGGAGATGCTGCGGTACGGGCTGTCCGCGCGCACCATGAACATTCCGGCTTGCGAGTAGGTGGCGTTGATGATGCGCAGATTATTTGCCCTGGGCCGGCCGAGCCCGCTGATCGCCTCGTAGGTTACTTCACCGGTAACGAGGCCAAGGTCGATCTTACCTTCGTCCAGCGAGAGCACGTTCTCGTTGCTGCCCTTCGTATTGACCGGCTCGATCGCGAGCGAGTCATCCATTTCGTTCAGGATCTCGGCGTACGGCCAGCCGTAAGCCGGAAATCCCCCGCCGGGCGTCGCCGTGGCCAGCACCACCTTCGTTTTTTCATTCATTCGGACCTCCAAAGCGGTTGTGCGGCGCGTTCACCCCGCGCCGGGTTTCTTTCCGTGCCGTAACCAGTATGCGAGCAGGGTCGAGCAGTTTCGCGACCCCCATCCCGCCTCGGACGCCTTGTTGAATACTTCCAGGGAGCGCGCCGCTACCGGCAGGGGCTTGCCCTGCGCCCGCGCCTCCTCGAGCATCGTGCGCAAGTCCTTGCGCACCGAGTCGACGTCGAAAAAAACCGGGACGGCCGGATCCTCCTTCAGTGCCTGCACGATGTTGGGCCCGAGCGGCTTGAGCATGTTCGGTCCGCCCGACGTATCGGAGAAGATATCGACCAGCCGGTCCGCGCCGACTCCGAGCTCCTGCACCAGGGACAACGCCTCTCCGAACACCTGCCAGTACACGGCGAGCGGCAGGTTGATCGCGAGCTTCATGGCGGCGCCGGCGCCGATCGGGCCGACGTGCTCGACCCGCCGGCAAAGCTGGGCCGCGATCGGGCGTGCGCGCGCTGCGTCCGCGTCGGCGCCGCCGATAAAGCCGAACAGCTTGCCCTCGCGGGCGGGTCCCACGCTGCCGCCGACCGGACAATCGACCATGGCCGCCCCTTTGGCTGCGACCGCAGACGACAGCGAGCGCGCCACAGCGGAAGGTACCGTGCTCATCTCCATGAAGAGCTTGCCGGCGACGTCGCCCGAGAGCAGCCCGTCCTTCCCGTTGTATACCGCGTCTATCGCGGCAGCGTCGGTAAGTATCGTGATGACCGTATCGCACCGCGCGGCCAGCCCGGCCGGAGTCGCTGCAAGCGTTGCGCCTTTTTCCGCGAGCGCCTTCGTCTTCGCCGCCGATCGGTTCCACGCGTGAACCTCGTTGCCCTGGTCCATCAACCGCATGCCCATCGCGGTGCCCATCCTGCCCGTTCCGGCAATGCCGATCCTCATTTGGCCGCCCTCATTTGCCAACCCCTTTGACTGGAAACTCCGCGATGATGCCATAATGCGAGCCCGCGCCGGCATCTTGCGGGCCGCGAGGAATACACCACCGACAGAGGAGACGGTATGAAGCTCTACGGCTACTGGCGCTCGCAGGCAACCTTCCGTGTGCGCGTCGCGATGAACCTGAAGGGCATACCGCCCTCGGAGAACGAGGCGCTCGATCTGGCGAAGGGCGAGCAGTTCAACGACGCGTATCGCAAGGTCAACCCGCAGTCGGTCGTACCCGCGCTGATCGACGGGCCGGGCCCGGCGCTCACGCAGTCGATGGCGATCATGGAGTACCTGGAGGAAACTCACCCGCAGCCGCCGCTGCTTCCGCGCGATCCGCGCGACCGGGCGCGCGTGCGGGCGCTGGCCATGATACCGATAGCCGAAATCCATCCGCTCATGGTGCCGCGCGTGCGCAACTACGTCGAGAAAGACCTCAAGCTCGGCGAAGTGGTGCGCGTCGAATGGGTCCGGCACTGGGTCGCGCTGGGCATGAACGCGATCGAGACGCTGCTCGCCGGGGACTCTCGCACCGGAAAGTTCTGCCACGGCGATACGCCGACGATTGCGGACATCTGCCTCGCCGGGCAGGTGATCGGCGCCCAGAATTCCGATTGCGACGTGAAGCCGTACAAGACAGTGCTGCGGATTCACGAGGCGTGCATGGCGCTCGACGCGTTCTCTTCGGCGCACCCGCGCAAGCAGGCTGACGCGCCAAAAGCGTAGGCCCCAAGCGCAATTTAGCCGCAGATAAACGCCGATGGACGCCGATAGGATCGAAATGCGCGATTGCTAGTCCGCAAGGTTGCCGCCGGAGCTTGGACGGGAATCGACGGTGGTCACTCGCGCAACTTTTTCAGTGCACTCGGTGGTTGCCGAAAATTGCTTTTCATCCGTGTTTATCTGCGTTTATCTGCGGTTCCCTGTAACTAAACCGAGCCATGGCTGAGAAGAGCGAAGTCCGCGACGGCATGCGCATCGACTGGGACGTGCCGGTCGCGATGGATGACGGCGTTGTCCTGCGCGCTGACGTGTTCCGTCCGGTGACTGACGGCCGTTACCCGGTAATCCTCAGCTACGGCCCGTACGCGAAGGGTCTTGCCTTCCAGGAGGGCTACCCGAGCGCCTGGCAGCGCATGGTCGCCGAGCACCCCGACGTCGCCTGCGGCTCGAGCAACCTCTACCAGAGCTGGGAAATCGTAGACCCGGAGAAGTGGGTGCCTCACGGCTACGCGTGCGTGCGGGTGGATTCGCGCGGCGCCGGGCGCTCGCCCGGTTTCATCGACCACTTCTCGCCGCGGGAAACGAAGGATTTCTACAACTGCATCGAGTGGGCGGGCGTGCAGCCGTGGTCCAGCGGCAAGGTCGGACTCAACGGCATCTCCTATTACGGCATGAACCAGTGGCACGTCGCGACCCTGCAGCCGCCTCACCTCGCCGCCATGTGCATCTGGGAGGGCTCGGCGGACTGGTACCGCGACATGACCCATCACGGCGGTATTCTTTCCACGTTCTTTGCCAACTGGTACGACATGCAGGTGAAGACGGTGCAGTACGGGCTGGGCGAGCGCGGGCCGCGGTCGCGCGCCACGGGCGAGCTGGTGTGCGGCGACGAGACGCTGTCCGACGCCGAGCTCGCGAAGAACCGCGCGGATTTCGGCGACGACATCCTCGCTCACCCGCTCGACGACCGGTATCACCGCGACCGCTCCCCGGTCTGGGAAAAGATCACCACGCCGTTCCTCTCGGCGGCCAACTGGGGCGGCCAGGGACTGCACCCGCGCGGCAATTTCGAAGGCTACGTGCGCGCAGCGGCCGGGGAGAAATGGCTCGAAGCGCACGGCATAGAGCACTGGACTCACTTTTACACGGATTACGGGCGTCTGCTTCAGAAGCGCTTCTTCGACTACTACCTGAAGGGCGAGAAGAACGGGTGGGATCGCCAGCCGAAGGTGCAGCTCCAGGTGCGCCACGTGGACCGCTTCGTCGAGCGGCACGAGAACGAATGGCCCATCGCGCGCACGCAGTGGACGAAGTTCCATCTCGAGCCCGCCGGTCCCGCGCTCACGCGCGACCCTGCAAAGGCAGCGGGCAGCGTCACCTTTGATGCATTGGGCGACGGCGTGACGTTCCTTTCGCCGCCACTGGACAAGGACACCGAGATCACGGGGCCGCTGGCTGCGCGGCTCTTCATCTCCTCCTCGACCGCCGATGCCGATTTCTTCCTCGTGTTCCGCGTTTTCACGCCGGATCTGCGGGAAGTCACCTTCATGGGCGCGATAGATCCTCACACGCCAATCGCGCAGGGGTGGCTGCGGGCTTCGCACCGCAAGCTCGATACCGGACTCTCGACCGATTACCGGCCGTATCACACCCACGATCGGAAGCAGCCCCTGACGCCCGGCGAGATCGTGCAACTGGACGTCGAGATCTGGCCGACCTCCATCGTGGTGCCGGCCGGACACAGGATCGCCCTCACCGTGCGCGGCAAGGACTACGAGTGGCAGAAATCGACCGGCGCAAAGCTGTCGAACTTCAAGAACGAGCTGCTCGGCTGCGGGCCGTTTCTGCACAACGATCCGCGCGACCGGCCGAAGGAGATTTTCGGCTGCGAGACCACCCTTCATTTCGGGCCGCAGCAGGCGGGGTATCTGCTGTTGCCGGTGATACCAGCCCGGTAATGAAATTATGCGTTGACGGCTGCCAGACATTTTTTCCTCTCATCTTCCTCCGCGCCTTGGCGGCTAATATTGCTTTCCTGGCGGTCTTGGCGTCTTGGCGGTTGAATTGATTCAGGCACCGATGGCTTCTGTTTTGCGGGGAATCTGCGGTAGGGCACGCTGACGGGAACCTACATGGAACCAGCCGTAAAATCCGGCGCGGGCTGGCGCGAAGCGGCGTTGATACTGCTCATGCTGGCGCCGCTCTGCTATCTCCTGTTCCTGCACGGCGGCCCCATACCCCAGGACCGGGGCTACCACGTATTCGCGGACGTCCGGACCTGCCTGGGATTGCAGAATTTCGGGAATGTCGCGTCCAACTTTCCATTCCTGCTCGTAGGCCTGGCGGGAGCGCTGTGGTGCTACCGGCACCCCGGGGCAGGCGCGACGCGCTCATGGATGGTATTTTTCCTGGGCGTGGCGCTGGTCTTTTTCGGTTCGGGGTATTACCACCGGTCGCCCGATGACGACACACTGGTCTGGGACCGTCTCCCGATGACCGTGGCGTTCATGGGTCTGTTGTCGGCGCTGTTGAGCGAACACCTCGGGGACCGGCTGGAACGCTCTGTTCTCATCCCTGCGATCCTGGTCGGGATCGCGAGCGTTTTCTGGTGGAGGTACAGCGACGATCTGCGCATATACATCTGGGTGCAGTTGGCGCCCCTGCTCGCCATACCGTTCATCCTGGCGGTGTTTCCCGGCCGCTATACGCACCGGCACTACCTGCTCTACGGGGTGGCGTTCTATGCGCTCGCGAAGGTGGCCGAGTACTACGATCACGGGTTTTATGCGCTCTCCTCGAGCGTCATGAGCGGTCACTCCCTCAAGCACCTGCTGGCCGCGGTGGCGCCGTTCTTCGTCTATCTCATGCTGCGGCGGCGCGGGCCGGCTGCGATTCCGGTCCGGTGATGCCGCTGCTTCCAACCAAAACGCTGAGCATCTCCATCGATCGTCATTGCGACGAGGTGTACGAGTTCGTCTCGAACCCCGCGAACCTTCCGCAATGGGCCCGGGGTCTGTGCAGGTCGGTCAGAAAATCGAACGGCGGCTGGATCGCCGAGACGCCGCAGGCCCCGTTGAAAATCCTGTTCACCGAGCACAACGACCTGGGGGTTGTGGATCACTACGTGTTCTCGCCGGCAGGCGAGGAAACCTACGTTCCGCTGCGCGTCGTGCCAAACGGCACCGGCGCCGAGGTTCTGTTCACGCTGTTTCGACCGCCCGGCATGACCGGGGAGAGATTCTCGGAGGACGCGGCGCTGGTGGTGAGGGATCTCGAAGCGCTGAAGAGGCTGCTCGAGCGGGATGACGATCATGCCCGAGCGACTTCCACCAGGCAGTCGTAGTACGTCGCCGCGCCGCCCATGTCGGCGATCGCCTGCGACGTGACGTCGTTCGCGTTGCGGCCGTCCGGCGAGAGTTTCTTCCACCAGACCGAAGGCGCGACCACTACACCCGGCCGTGTACGGTCGCAGACCGCTGCCTTGAGGGTATACGAACCGCGGTCGTTCAAGACGCGTACGCGATCGCCGTTCGCTATGCCGCGGGCACGCGCGTCTTCGGGATGGATATCCAGCCGCGGCTCCTTCTCGGACTCGAGTGCAAACGGCAGGTTCGCGAAGCTCGAGTTGAGAAAATTGCGGCACGGCGGCGAGATGAACGCGAGCGGGAAGCGCCGCGCCAGCTCGGGAGCCGACTGCGCGTTTTCGCGCGGCGGCGTGTAGGCGGGCAGCGGGTCGAGCCCCATCTTCGCCGCCGTTTCGCTGTAGAACTCGCACTTGCCCGAGGGGGTGGGGAAGCCGCCTTCGGCGAACGGCGCGTAGCGCTCCGGCACCGCGAGCCGCTGCCAGCCCTCCTCCTTGACCGTTTCCCAGTCGATCCCGCGCATACGCGGCTGATCCGAGCGGAGCGCCTGCCGGCACACCTCTTCGTCGGTATCGTCGAAGCACGGCTCGTCGAATCCCATCCGCTTCGCGAGCAGGCGGAAGACCTCGATGTTCGGCTTCGCCTCGCCGAGCGGCAGGATCGCCGGGTTGTTCGCCAGCACGTACAAGTGGCCGTAAGACTTGTGCACGTCGTAATGCTCGAGCTGGGTGGTGGCCGGCAGCACGATGTCGGCGTAGTCGGCCGTGTCGGTCAGGAAAACGTCGTGCACGACCGTGAACAGGTCCGGCCGCGAAAACCCGGCGATCACCTTGTTCGAGTCGGGGCAGACGGCAACGGGGTTGTTGTTGTAGACGTATACCGCCTTGACCGGCGGCCTGGCCGAAGTCAGCGCGTCGCCCAGGGCGGACTGGTTGATCGTGCGCGGGTTGCCGCGGATCAGGTCGGGCCGCTCCAGCGTCTTGTGGTCCAGGGAATAGAAGTCCGCCGTGGTGAGCGTGACCCCGCCCGACGCGTCACGCCAGGCGCCGACGAGCGCCGGCAGGCACGCGATCGTCCGTACCGCCATGCCGCCGCCCGCGTGGCGCTGCAAGCCGTAGTTCACCCGGATCGCGGCTGGCTTCGTGGACGCGTACTCCCGCGCGAGGTTCACGACTTCGTCCGCGCCGATGCCGCAGATATGCGCGACTTTGTCCGGCGGATACTGCCTCACCCGCTCCTTGAGTTCTTCAAAACCCAACGTGTGGCGTTCCACATAGTCCCGGTCGAAACGTTCCTCGCCGATGATCACGTGCATCATTCCGAGCGCGAGCGCGGCATCCGTGCCGGGGAGCGGCCGGATGTGCTGGTGGCACTTCTCGGCGGTCTGGCTGCGCCACGGATCGATCGCGACCAGCCTGGCCCCGCGGCGCTTCGCCTCCTGGCAGCGCGACCACAGGTGCAGGTTGGAGACGATCGGATTCGAGCCCCAGATGAGGATGAGCTTCGCTTCGTCGAAGCGCTCGGGGTCCATGCCCACCGAGCCGCCGAGCGTGAGCTTGATGCCGACCTTGCCCGCCGATGAGCACAGCGTACGATCGAGCAGGCTCGCGCCCAGCCGGTTGAAGAAGCGCCGGTCCATCGACATGTATTGCAGCAGGCCCATCGTTCCCGCGTAGCTGCAAGGCAGGATCTGCTGCGGATCTTCGGCGGCGATCGCCTTGAACCGTTCCGCGATCTCGTCGAGCGCCTCGTCCCAGGAAATACGCGCAAAGCCGCCCTGGCCCTGCCCCTTGGCGCCGACGCGCCGCAGCGGGTGCAGCACCCGGTCCTTGGAGTACGTGCGGTCGAGATATCTTGCGACCTTGGTGCACAGCGTCCCGGCCGTGAACGGCATCTCCGCACCGCGGACCTCGACGGCGATGCCGTTCTCGACGGTGATTTCCATCGCGCAGGTATCGGGGCAGTCGTGCGGACACGCCGCTTTCACGATGCGGCGCTGCGTCGTGCCCAGCTCGTCGGCTCCCATGAACATCCCGGTCTGTTTGGACGCCTCGATTCTACGCCACTGCGTCCGGGGTCGCGCGACTTAGAGTGCATAACAAAATGAAGCTTGTAGTGCGCAGCTTCTTTCCCTCACCCTC
>CAZQJF010000124.1:0-7724 GCA_964593735.1 uncultured Streptomycetaceae bacterium
CGCGGGCGGGCACCACGAGCGCATGGACGGGAAAGGGTATCCGCGGGGCCTCAAGCGCGACCAGATGTCGGTCCAGGCCCGCTGCATGGGCATAGCCGACATCTTCGAGGCGCTGACCGCGAAGGACCGGCCGTACAAGAAGGGCAAGACCCTCACCGAAGCGCTCACGATACTTGGCAAGTTCAAGCTGAACGGCCACGTCGATCCGGATCTCTTCGACGTCTTCATGTGGGAGAGGGTTTACGAGCGCTACGCCGGGCAATTCCTGGACCCCGACCAGATCGACGACGTCGACGTGACGAAGATCCCCGGCTACGTGCCGCCGCCGTCTCACTGAGGGGAGTTTTAAATTGACCGAAACCGCCCGCTGATTTGGGGGGCATGAGCGAGAGTGATAACGATGGGCCATCTCCCTCGCTTGTCGCTACGGGCCAATTCCTCGAGCACTGCCATGTCCGTGCGGCATCGCGCCGCCCGCGGGTCCCCGCTCGCAAGTCGAGATTGCATCCGGCATAATTCCGGCATGCTTTGGTCGATGCTCAAAAGCCTGCGCGGGGACGCGGCTACGTCACCTGCTGCGCAACGCCGGCTGCATATCGGAGGCCAAGTACGCAAAGATGGATGGGAGGTATTGAACGCTGTGACTGGTCCAGCGGTGGACCACCTTGGCGATGCCCAAGACCTAAGCCGCTTTCCTGACGCCTGTTTCGCCGAGGTCTATGCCTCACATTGCCTTGAGCATCTCGACTTCAGCGGCGCAATGCAGACCGCCTTGCGGGAATGGCGCCGCGTGCTCGTTCCGGACGGTCGTATCTTCGTAAGCGTGCCTGATCTTAACGCGCTCGCAAGGCTCATCCTTATCCCTGGCCTCACAGTAAACGACCGCTTCAGCATCATGAAAATGGTCTTCGGTGCTCACGCAGACGCCTATGACTATCACAAAGTCGGCTTCGATTTCGAGCTACTGCGTTATTTTCTTCAGGAGGCCGGCTTCGTCGACATCGGACGCGTAGACAACTTCGGCTTGTTCGAGGATTACAGCTCGCTCGTCTGCGGCGGCATACCCATCAGCCTTAACGTAATAGCCCGGCGTCCTGCGTTCGTCAGCCAGCTTGACCGGGGCCGGGGCTAGATGCTCAAGCGCCTGTTAAGCGCAAGTTTCCGTTGGATGCGCTGGAAGAGGAGCACAGCATCGGTTCAACCTGAAGTCACGTTCACTCTCCGGCGCGCTTTAGAGGCCCAAAAATCAGGTGATGGGACGACCGCAGAAGCCGTGCTACGCGAGTGTATTGCCGTCCACTCGTCGGCGGACTTGCACGTGTTGTTAGCGGAGTTGTTGCGCGCAGGCGCCCGCGACGCTGAGGCGCGCGTCGAATACGAGCGCGCCATCGCACTCGAACAGCAGCAGCCAGAAATGAATTTCAATTATGCAACCGTCCTGGAGGGCGTCGGAGATTACGTCAGTGCCGAGCGGGTCTACCTGGAGGTGATCAGGGAGCGGCCCGATTGGTATGCACCGTATCTGAAATGCGGATTTTTAACGTACAACCGTGGCAAACATGCGTCGGCGCTGGCTCTATTCGATCGTGCGATCGCTCTCGCGCCCGACTCGACGCGGGCGCATGTAGGCGCAGGCATGGCGTCGATGGAACTGGGACGCCTGCCTGAAGCAATTCAGCACTACCAGCGAGCGCTGGACATAGCTCCGCACAACGGTGCAGCCTTCCGGCACCTTTGTGCTGTGCAATATAAGCTGGGCGATCATGAAGGCCTGCGAGCGACCCTCGCCGAGCGTCATGGTGCGGCCCTGTCTGCCGACGGTGCGTCGATTGCGCGGGCCCTTATGGTGCCTTCGCTGCTCGACTCCCGGCAGGAGATCGAGCAGATCCGGGCGCAACTCAAAGCCGAGATTGCCGACCTCAGTCGAAGCACGCTCGAGGTACGCGATCCCTTCAGGGAAGTCGGCGTGACGTGTTTCAGTCTCGCGTACCAGGGTGAAGATGACCGTGAGCTGCACGAACGCATCGCAAGGCTGCATCTGCATGCCTGTCCAGGTCTCGAGTACGTTGCTCCCCATTGCGCTCCATCGCAACCGCGTTCTCACGAACGCATTCGCGTAGGCATCGTATCGACCTTCCTTCGTGACCACAGCATAGGACGTGTGATGCGAGGGCTGTTCGCTAAGTTTGCCCGGAACCGCGTATCGGTGCACGGCTTCACATTCCATGCGGCCGCGGATCCGGTTTACAGCGCCATGGCACGTGACGCCGACGAGTGGGTGACGCTGCCGGACAATTTCCCGGCTGCGCGCGAGGCGCTCGCACGCGCCCACCTCGATGTGCTGTTGTACCCGGACATTGGGATGGAACCGTTCACCTATTTCCTCGCCTTCGCACGGCTCGCCCCCGTGCAATGCACAACCTGGGGGCACCCGGTCACATCGGGTGTGCCGACACTCGACTACTATATTTCGACGGATTATTTCGAGCCTGCCGGCGGAGACCCCCATTACAGCGAGCGACTCGTGCGGCTCAAAGACGTTGCCCTGCCGGGTTATTACTTCCGACCGTATACAGCGGCCGCGGTACCGTCGCCGGCGCCGGGTTTCGACCGCGGCCGCCGCGTGTATTTCTGTCCGCAGATGCTGTTTAAGTTTCACCCCGACTTCGACGCGATCCTCGCCGAAATTCTTCGGCGCGACCGCGGTGGTGAGGTCGTCATCGCTCACAACGGGGCTAGCGACACGCACCGGTTGCGGCGGCTGCAGGCGCGGCTGCAGAGAAGCGTCGCCGACGTCTACGACCGCGTGGTTTTTCTGCCGCGCACTCGCAGCCCCGACGGCTATCTCCAGCGCATGCAGGCGTGCCATGTCATTCTCGATACGATCCACTACTGTGGTGGCAATACGAGTCTCGAAGCGATTTCCGCAGGCGCGCTAGTCGTGACGCTTCCCGGAACACTTCAGCGTGGCAGGCATACCTACGGCTTTTTCCGGAAGATGCGCTTCATGGACACCGTAGCGCAATCTGCCGAAGAGTATGCACAACTCGCGGTGCGCCTCGCTACGGACGAAGCGCTACGCACGCATCTTAAAGAGGTACAGCAGGAGCGCGCCGCGGCGCTCTACGAGGACGGTGGGGCTGTGCGTCAGATCGAAGACTTTTTCGAACAGGCCCTCGTTGCCGCAGGGCGCGCTTGAATGATCCTTACCGTTTTTCCTAGATTGTCTAGGTCTTGCGGGAGATATAGACCAGCAGTCCCTCGGTGGCGACCTGGATGAACTTTTCGCTGTAGCCCAGCTCCTCCAGCTCCCAGCGGAAGGTGTTGGACAAGCGCGCCTTCTTGTAGACGCCGAGCTTGTGCTGGTTCTTGAATTCGGTCGCCTTGCCGAAGGTCTCCTCGAGAATCGCCGTCAGGCGATTCTGCGAAAGCTTGCGCTCCGAGGTGCCCTTGTCCATCGCGGGCGGATAACGCTTGGCGATGTCCTGTGCCAGAGATTTCGCGAACTGGTCGACGTCCTTGCCCGAAACGGAACCGAACAATGCCATGTCGCGCTCCCGGTTCCGCGCCCCCGTCGGTCCGCTGACGGCAACGAGGGTGGAACATTTCTCTTTGAAAAATAACGTGTTACATTATTCACGACGATGCCGTATCGAGTCAATAGCGACTCGGGACACTGGGCCGACTCACTAAAGCGCGCCGCGTGTTACTTGCCAGCCTTATCAACGATTTGCTGCGCCGATCCCGCGGCTCCCGGGACGCGGCCATCGAAGCGGACCGCCTTTGGGACCGGGCGCGGGCAGCGCGGGCGCGCGGTGATATCCGTGGCGCGCGCGCGATTTGCGAAGCAACCCTCGTCCGTTTCGCCAGTCATGCGCGCAGCCACCATCTGCTCGGCGTAATCCTCGCTCATGAGGGAACAATCGGGGGAACAATCGGCGGGGAACTCGCGCGATCGCTGCACCATCTGGAGCGGGCCGCCGCGCTGGCTCCCGAGTGGCCGGATGCGCACCTGGCCTGCGGAAACGTGCACCAGCTCGTGGGCGACGCCCGCGCCGCGGAAGCCAGTTATCGCCGCGCGATCGAGCTGGACGCAGGCGCTGCCGGCGCGCATTACAGCCTCGCCGTCATGCTGCGCCTGGCGGGCCGGAAGGAGGAGGCCCTCGCGTGTTATCTGCGGGCCCATGAGCTGGATCAGGCCGGGGGTGAGATTGTCTGGGACCTCGTGCAGCTGCTGCTCGATCTCAACCAGCTCGGCCGCGCACGGACGGTGGCGGAGGAGACGCTTGCCCGCAACGCCACGAGCGCGCCGGCGCACAAGGCGCTGGGACTCGCGTATCTGCACCTCCACGAACCGCAGCTCGCGCTGGCGCACTTCGAGCGATCGGGCGCGCTCGCGCCGGGCGATGCCGAATCGCTCCTGCACCAGGGCATCGCCGCCCAGGAGCTCGCGCGCCTGGACGATGCGCTTGCGGCCTACGAGCAGGCGATCAGGGTCAAACCGGACTATGCGCAGGCGCAGTGGCGGCGCTCGCTGATCAGGCTCTCGAAGGGTGAATTCGAAAGCGGGTGGATCGACTACGACGTCCGGCACCTGAGCGAGGACCGTCCCCGGCGGCAATTCCCGCAACCCCGCTGGCAGGGCGAACCACTCGCGGGCAAGACGCTGCTGGTATACGGGGAGCAGGGCCTGGGAGACGAGATCATGTTCGCCTCCTGCCTGCCCGAGGTAATAGCACGGGCGCAGCACTGCGTCATCGACTGTCATCCCAGGCTCGCGCCCCTTTTCGGGCGCTCGTTTCCGGGCGCCGCGGTGCACGCCGGCCTGCAGACGGATGATCCGTCCTGGCTGCAGGATCATCCCGCGCCGGATTACCAGATCGCGATCGGCTCGCTGCCCGCAATGTTGCGCAACCGGCCGGAGGACTTTCCCCGTCACACGGGGTATCTGCAGGCCGATCCGCGCAAAGCAGAAGCCTGGAAGGACAGATTGGATACGCTCGGCCGGGGATTGAAGGTCGGACTGTCGTGGCAAGGCGGCACGTCCGTCTCCCGCGCCCGGCTGCGTTCGCTCACCCTCGAGCAGTTGCTGCCGGTACTCCAGGTCCCGGGCGTGGATTTTATCGATCTGCAGTACACTGATACCGCCCGCGAACGCGCCGTCTTCGAACGGGACCGGGGCATACGGGTCGTGCACTGGCCGGAAGCGATCGCCGATTACGACGAGACCGCCGCGCTCATCACGGCTCTCGATCTTACGTTGAGCGTGTGCACTGCCGTGGTCCACCTCACCGGGGCGCTGGGCAGACCGGCGCGCGTCATGACGCCGTACAGCCCCGAATGGCGCTACGGCCACGCCGGCGAGCGCATGGTGTGGTACCCCTCCGTAAAGCTCGTCCGGCAACCGCGTTACGGGGACTGGGAGCCCGTGATCGACACGATCGCCCGCGAACTGGCGCTCCTTCGGGCCGCGCAAGGCGGATGGTAAAATTGCGCGTTTCGAAATGTCTGCCATGAGCTATTCGCGAAGCAATCCGAGTCCGCGTTACGTGGAGTTGCAGAGCCTGTACCGCACCATGCACGAGACAGG
The DNA here is from genome assembly GCA_964593735.1 of uncultured Streptomycetaceae bacterium. Lineage (GTDB taxonomy): Bacteria > Pseudomonadota > Gammaproteobacteria > Burkholderiales > SG8-41 > SG8-41. The sequence goes on from CAZQJF010000124.1 coordinate 5,591, forward strand.
CGAGGCCAATCTGGGCATACCGCCGGAAAAAACGTTTCCCGGTTCCAGCCTGGCGCCGCAGGTGGCGCGCATCAAGAAGCTGATCGACCGGACCGGCGCGCACATCGTCCTCGACTACGGCAGCGGCAAGGGCAGGCAGTACGACCCGCGCTTGATTAGAGACGACGCCGGGCACGAATGGCCCGGCATCATCGCCTACTGGGACGTCGACGAAGTGGTCTGCTATGACCCCGGCTACCCCCTTTTCAGCAAGTTCCCGACCGGCAAGTTCGACGGCGTGATAGCCACCGACGTGCTGGAGCACTGCCCCGAGGACGACATTTCATGGATCGTCGATGAGATATTCGGTTTTGCGGAGCGCTTCGTATTCGCGAACGTGGCCTGCTATCCGGCGCTCAAGCGGCTCCCGACCGGCGAGAACGCGCATTGCACCATCAGGCCCGGCGACTGGTGGCGCGGGATCTTCGAAACCGTCGCCGCTCGTCATGGCGGGCTGGTGTGGGAGGTCTGGATACACGCCTGCGTCCAGGCTCCGGAGGGAGAACGGTACGTGGAGAGCCGGATCGGGAACTCATGATCAGGGTTTTCATCGGCTATGACGACCGGGAAGCGATTGCGTACAACGTGCTTTCCCATAGCATACAAAGGCTCGCTTCGGAGCCGGTGACCATCGCCCCCCTCCGGCTGTCCCAGTTGAAGGGGCTGCTGACGCGCGAGCGCCATCCCTTGCAGAGCTCGGATTTTTCGTTCTCCCGTTTCCTGACGCCCTGTCTTTCCGGCTATGAGGGCTGGTCGGTATTCATGGATTGCGACATGGTGATGCGCGACGACATCGCCGGTCTCTACGGGCTGAGAGACGAGCGTTACGCCGTGATGGTAGTCAAGCACGTCCATGTGCCGAAGCAGACCGTCAAGTTTCTCGGCGAGCCGCAAAGCAAGTACGAAAAGAAGAACTGGTCGAGCGTGATGCTGTTCAACAACGCGCGATGCCGGGCGCTGACGCCCGAATACGTGAACACCGCGACCGGCCTGGATCTGCACCAGTTCAAGTGGCTCGAAACCGAGGATGCGATAGGCGCGCTGCCCAATCGCTGGAATCACCTCGTGGGCTACGATGCGCCGCGGCCCGACGCGGCACTGCTGCACTACACGGAGGGCGGGCCTTATTTCTCCGAGTACAGAAACTGCGAGTACGCCGGGGAATGGCACAGCGAACTCCAGCGGATGGAGCACGTTGAGCGGCGTCGCGCCCGCGCGTAACGCCGTGCGCAGCCGGCGCGGCGGGGCCAGAACCTATCTCAATAGCAGGCACGTGTGCGACGGAGGCAATGTGGGATGCAGTTCGAGGAGGAGAGTCCGAAGCAATATGTCGATATTGCGAGGGCTCCCGACAAAGAAATGCGCCCAGATTGCCCCGTCCCTTCGGGTTGCGGCCAGGACGGTCGGCTGCATCGTTGCCCGCCTTGACCATATCGACATATGGCCTGCGCCGGGCGCCTCGCATCCGGTCCGTCCTGGCCACAACGCATCACGCGCCTGCTATTGAGATAGGTTCCGTGCTCCAAGGGCTGACACGCAGGGTCAAGGGCTGGCTGCAAGGCTCCGCACCGGACACGCCGGCCGCGAGCGAGTCCACGCCCCCCACCGGCGCCGGGGCCATACCCGAAGCTGCGAGCCGCCTCCATCAGAGTGGGCTCGAGTCGCTGCGCAACGGGCAGGCGTCCGAGGCGCTCGCTGCTGCGACCCAGGCCATCGCGCTCGCGCCGGAATTTGCGGAAGTCCACAACCTCGCCGGACTGGCGCTGCGGGACCTCGGGCGCCTCGACGAAGCCGCGGCCCGGTTTCAGCGCGCGGCGGCCATCCGGCACGACTATCTTCCGGCGATCAACAATCACGGCATGGCGTGCCTCGAACTGCAGCGTTATGAAGACGCGGAAGACAGCTTCAAGCTCGCACTCGCTCTTGACGCGCGCTCCGCCGAAGCTCATTTCAACATGGGGATGCTCGACTGGAAGCGGGAACGGCCGTCGCAGGCGATCGAGAACTTCTCACGGGCCGTGGAACTCGACCCGGGCTCTCCAGAGTCCTGGCTGAATCTGGGCGGGTTGCTGTACATGGAGGGGCGCCACGGCGA
>CAZQJF010000125.1:0-2787 GCA_964593735.1 uncultured Streptomycetaceae bacterium
TGTCGGGGCGGCCCGGGCTCGAATTCAACATCAACTTCGTGCGCGCGCGCATCGGCGAGTTCGACGTCGACCTGGTGCACGAGTTTTTCCAGGGTTTCGTCAATCATGCGCAGGTCACGCTGCACGTGGACAACCTTAAAGGCGTTAACGCGCATCATCAGGCGGAGACCGCGTTCAAGGCGTTTGCCCGCGCGCTGCGCATGGCGGTCGAGCGCGACGCGCGGGTCGGGGACATTCCCTCGACCAAGGGAAGTCTCTGAGTTTCGAGTTCCAGGTTTCAAGTTTCAAGTTCACCCGCCCCGTAAACCGCAAACGAAACCTGCAACCTTGAACCTGAAACTTTGAACCTGGAACCTGGAACCGTCGTTTTATGACCGACGTCGCTGTCGTCGATTACGGCATGGGCAACCTGCGTTCGGTAGCGAAGGCGATCGAGCACGTCGCGCCGCACCTCACGGTGGCGGTGACCAGCGATCCGCAAACCGTCGCGCGGGCGGCACGCGTGGTTTTCCCCGGCCAGGGGGCGATGCCGGACTGCATGCGCGAGATGGATGCCCGAAACCTGCGCGGGGCGCTTATCGAGGCGGCGCGGGACAAACCGTTCCTGGGGATCTGCATAGGGCTGCAAATGCTGTTCGAGTCGAGCGAGGAAGGCGACGTCAAGGGTCTCGGGCTGCTCCCGGGGCGCGTGCGGCGGTTTCCAGCCGGGAGAATGACGGATACGCACGGGGAGAAACTCAAGGTGCCGCACATGGGATGGAACGAGGTCGAGCAGGTGCAGTCACACGCCCTGTGGGAGGGCATACCTCAGAGCAGCCGCTACTATTTTGTGCACAGCTACTACGTCGAATCGGGCGCCTGCGGCTTCGCCGCAGGCGTGAGCGCTTACGGGCTGCCCTTTACCTGCGCGGTCGCGCGCGACAATGTTTTCGCAGTGCAATTCCATCCGGAGAAGAGCCAGGCCGCAGGGCTCAGGCTGCTCTCCAATTTCGTTGCGTGGGAGCCCGTCCTGCGCGGCGCCCTGCGGACGACTACCACGGTCTAGTGCGACTTGAGGACACCTGCGACTTCCCCATGATGATCATTCCGGCTATCGACCTGAAAGACGGCAAGTGCGTGCGCCTGAGGCAGGGCGCGATGGACAAGGCGACTGTATTCTCCGACGACCCGGGAGCGACCGCGGAGGGATGGCTAAAGCAGGGGGCGCGGCGCCTGCACGTGATCGATTTGAACGGCGCGGCCGCCGGACGGCCTAAGAACGAGGCCGGGATACGCGCGATTGCCGCCGCCGTCGGCGGCAGGATACCGATCCAGCTCGGGGGCGGCATCCGCGACCTCGACACCATCGAGCAGTTTCTCGATAACGGGGTGAGCTACGTCATCGTTGGAACGGCGGCAGTCAAGAATCCGGGTTTCCTCCACGAAGCGTGCGCAGCATTTCCGGGACATGTCCTGGTCGCGCTCGATGCGAAGAACGGCAAGGTGGCGGTGGACGGCTGGTCGAAGATGACCGGGCACGATGTGCTCGATCTCGCGAAGAAGTTCCAGGATTACGGCGTGGAGGCGATCATCTACACCGACATCGGCCGCGACGGCATGCTGACCGGCGTCAACATCGAGGCGAGCGTGGCTCTCGCGCGCGCGCTGTCCGTGCCGGTGATCGCGAGCGGCGGAATCACGAGCCTGGAGGATATCAAGGCGCTCTGCGAAGTCGAGCACGAAGGCATCACCGGCGCGATCACCGGTCGCGCCGTCTACGAGGGCACGCTGAACTTTGCCGACGCCCAGAAACTCTCGGACGAGCTCTCGAAGAAGGCGGAAGGATGACTCGAAGGCAAGGATGAAGGCGGAAGGCGGAAGGATGACCTGGAGGATCAAGGATGAAGGATGAACGTGGAAGGATGACCTGGTTAGGTTAGTCAACCGTTTAGCTTTTTTTCTTCATCCTTCATCCTTCATCCCTCATCCTTCGCCCGTATGGGCCTGGCCAAGCGCATCATTCCCTGCCTCGACGTCAACGCGGGCCGCGTGGTCAAAGGCGTCAACTTTGTCGGCCTGCGGGACGCGGGCGATCCGGTCGAGATCGCGCGGCGCTACGACGAGCAGGGAGCCGACGAGCTCACCTTTCTCGACATCACGGCGAGCAGCGATGGACGCGACTTGATCGTGAGCGTGGTCGAGGCGGTCGCGGCACAGGTCTTCATACCCATGACGGTCGGCGGCGGGGTGCGCACGGTTGACGACGTTCGGCGGCTGCTGAACGCCGGGGCCGACAAGGTGAGCATCAACACCGCCGCGGTGGAGAGGCCGGGGCTCGTCGCAGAAGCGACAGCCCGCTACGGCTCGCAATGCATCGTGATCGCAATCGACGCCAAGCGCGTGGCGGCAGCGGGCGCGCCGCGGTGGGAGGTGTACACGCACGGCGGGCGCAGGGCGAGCGGGCTGGACGCCCTCGAATGGGGCCTGAACATGGAACGATACGGGGCGGGCGAGATCCTGCTCACCAGCATGGACCGCGATGGAACGCGCAGCGGCTTCGACCTGGAGCTGACGCGCGCGTTCTCCGAAGCGCTGGCCATTCCCGTGATCGCAAGCGGCGGAGTCGGCACTCTCGACCATCTCGTGGCTGGCGTGCTGCAGGGCCGTGCCGATGCCGTCCTGGCCGCAAGCGTGTTTCATTACGGCGAATACACCGTTCGCCAGGCCAAGGAGCACATGGCACGGCATGGCATCGAAGTGCGGCTCTAGCCGCGGTCTTAGGTTCAAGGTTCCAAGTTCAAGGTTCCA
>CAZQJF010000125.1:2887-7723 GCA_964593735.1 uncultured Streptomycetaceae bacterium
GTTCAAGGTTCCACGTTCCGTGTTCAATGTCCCGTGGTTTGTGTTACAACTTTGAACCTTGAACCTTGAACCTGGAACTTTGAACCGGATCACATGAAAGACGGCTGGCTCAACAAAGTGAACTGGGCGCAGGACGGGCTGGTGCCCGCGGTGACGCAGGAGACCGGCAGCAGCAGGGTGCTCACCGTAGCCTGGATGAACCGCGAGGCCCTCAGCAAGACGGTGCAGACCGGAGAAGCGCATTACTGGTCGCGCTCGCGCAAGAAATTGTGGCGCAAAGGTGAGGAATCCGGCCACGTGCAGAAGATCAAGTCGATCCGCCTCGATTGTGACGAGGACGTCATACTGCTGGAAGTCGAGCAGATCGGCGGCATCGCGTGCCACACCGGTCGTCATTCGTGCTTTTATCAAAAGCTCGAAGGCGCCAGGTGGGTCGCGGTCGACCCGGTGCTGAAAGACCCCGCGGAAATCTACAAGCGATGACGGACCCGGACATCCTGCGCCGGCTCGGAGCGGTGATCGCGGAACGCAGGCAGGCGGATCCGTCGAGTTCTTACGTCGCGAGCCTGTTCGCCAAGGGTGAGGCCGCGATCATGAAGAAGGTGGCGGAGGAAGCGGCGGAGACGCTGCTCGCCGCGAAGGACGGTGATAAACTGCATGTCGTGCGCGAGACCGCGGATCTCTGGTTTCACAGCCTGGTGCTGCTTGCCTGGCACGGCCTCGGTCCCGACGACGTGCTGGCAGAATTGCAGCGCCGCGAGGGCGTTTCGGGAATCGACGAAAAGAACTCCCGCGGTTAACTGTTAACCGGGATTTCTCGAGGAGAACCATTGTGGGCTCTTTCAGTATCTGGCACTGGCTGATCGTACTGCTGGTCGTGGTCCTGATCTTCGGCACCAAGAAGCTGCGCAATATGGGTACCGACCTCGGCAGCGCGGTGAAGGGATTCAAGGATGGCATGAAATCCGGGGAGGACGAGAAGGCCGCGCAGGCAAAACCCGAGATTCCGCCTTCCACCGGCCAGACCATCGAGGGCGAAGCGAAGAAGGAAAGCCAGCCAAGAGCGTGAGGGGTGAGGCGGGAAACCCCGGTCATCAGCCTGCGCGTCGCCTAACGCCTGACGCCTCACCGTCTCACGAATGTTTGACATCGGGTTTTCCGAACTTCTGGTCATCGCGATCGTGGCGCTGATCGTCATCGGACCCGAGCGCTTGCCCAAGGTCGCGCGCACGCTCGGGCATCTCTTCGGGCGGATGCAGCGCTACGTAAACGACGTTAAGGCCGACATCACGCGGGAGATGGAGCTGGACGAACTGCGGAAGCTCCAATCGAACATCGAGGATGCGGCGCGCTCGATCCAGACCTCCGTGAGCAAGGAAGTGAGCGAGACGGAAAGCGAACTGGGCAAGGTGGCGCAGGCCGCGTTGCCGGCGCCGGACTATCCTGATGCGGCGGCGGTGCCCGAGCCGGCGGCTGCGCAGCAACTGGACCTTGCGCTCGAATCCAGGGCCGATGCGCCGCCGCATGACGGGGATGATTTCAAAGCCGGACCGGGCGACGGTAGCGCGCGACAAAGTGCCGATGCTTCCTCGCAGAAGCAAGCCTGATCCGGCTTGCCTGCAACCCGGATGACCGAAGACACGTTCATCTCCCATCTGATCGAGCTGCGCGACCGGCTGATGCGCTCGCTCATCGCGATCGGGATAGTTTTCGGGCTGTTGTGCATATACCCCGGCCCGGGCGCGATCTACGACGCGCTCGCGCTGCCGCTCACGAAAGAGCTGCCGGAAGGGACCAAGATGATCGCCACCAGCGTGATTACCCCGTTCCTGGTGCCGATCAAGGTCACGACGATGGTGGCGTTCATGATCGCGCTTCCCTACGTGCTGTTCCAGGTGTGGGCGTTCGTCGCCCCGGGCCTGTACGCGCACGAAAAACGCCTGGTGCTGCCGCTCGTGTTCAGCAGCACGCTGCTGTTTCTGGTAGGCGTTGCATTCTGTTACTTCATCGTTTTCGGCCAGGTGTTCAGGTTCATTGCCGGCTTTGCTCCGGCCAGCATCACCCCGGCCCCGGACATCGAGCAGTACCTTTCGTTCGTCCTCACCATGTTCATCGCGTTCGGCCTCGCCTTCGAGGTGCCGGTGGCGCTGATCGTGCTGGTGCGGATGGGAGTCGTCTCGGTCGACAAGCTGCGGGAGTTTCGCGGCTACTTTGTCGTCGGGGCGGCGGTCGCCGCGGCGGTCGTCACGCCGCCCGACGTTGTTTCGATGCTCGCGCTGCTGGTGCCGATGTGGCTGCTTTACGAGCTCGGCATCATCATCGCGAGCTTCATGGGCAGGAAGAAGGCTTCCGGCGACAGCGAAGAAGACTACAGCCCCCTGTCGGAAGCGGAAAAGAAGGACTAGAACTCATCTCAAAAACGGGGTTTTTGAGACCTATTCCTTGGACGAGAGCTTCGGCCGGCGCCCTACCGTTATCGCAAGCTCGGTGTTGGCCTTCTCCCGCAGCAGCGCCACCTTGGCGAGCTCGCCCGGCTGCAGCCCGGCGACCAGGTTCAGCATCGTTGTGGAGTCGCCGACCGGCTTGTCGTTCACGGCAACGAGGACATCGCCCAGTCTCACGCCGGCCTTCTCCGCGGGGCCGCCGCGCACCACCTGGGTAATCAGCACGCCCTTCGTGGCGGCCAGCTTGAACGATTCGGCAAACTCCTTCGTGAGGTCCTGCACTCCCACGCCGATCCAGCCGCGCGTCACCGATCCTTCCCGGATGATCTGCTCCATCACCTGGCGCGCGATCGACACCGGTATTGCGTAGCCGATGCCCATCGAGGCTCCGGTCTGAGAGTAGATCGCGGTGTTGATGCCGATCAGGTTTCCGTTCACGTCGACCAGCGCGCCGCCGGAGTTGCCCGGATGTATGGTCGCATCGGTCTGTATGAAGTTCTCGAAGGTCGTAATGCCGAGTTGGCTGCGGCCGAGGCCGCTGACGATGCCCGATGTCACGGTCTGGCCCACGCCGAACGGGTTGCCGATCGCGAGGACGATATCGCCGACGCGGATCGGGTCGTTCTTTGCAAAAGTAATCGCTGGCAGCTGCGGCAGTTCGACCTTGAGCACCGCGAGGTCGGTTTCGGGATCGGTGCCCACGACGCGCGCCGCGACTTTTCTGGTATCGGACAGGGCCACTTCGATCTGGTCTACCGATTCGACGACATGCTGATTGGTGAGGATGTACCCCTTGTCGCTGACGATGACGCCCGAGCCCAGTCCCTCGCGGCGCTGCTTGCCCGGATCGGCCTGCTCGCCGAAGAAGTAGCGGAACACGGGATCGTCCATGTATGGATTCCGCGGGCGCTTGACCTCCTGGCTGGTATAGATGTTCACGACCGAAGGCATCGCCTTGCGGGCGGCCTCGCTGAACGACGTGATCGTGGGCTGGCTCGCCACCGCCTGCTGGGGATGCTGCGGTTCCTTGATCGTCACCACATCGTTGCGCAGGTTCCAGGAGAGCAGGTCCGGACGCAGCGTGGAGACGACAAACAGCACCGCGAGGGAAATGGTCGCGGTCTGGCAGAACGTGAGCCACAGCTTGCGCATGGCTAGCAGCCTGCCGGACTAACGTGGAATAGGCGAGTTCGTAGCATCAAATATGACCATCCATATGACCACCCATGCGCACCCGGCGACCTCAGGATGTAAAGTCTGCACACGGCCGGGTTGGAAAGATTTTTGGAAACTCAACCACTTATCTGCGGCGAGCTCGGTGCCGGTCGGAACCGGCATCACGATATCCCTGACTCTCGTAATTATTGCCGAAAACGGGGCCGGCAGTAACCACCGGATCCTCCGGCGCGTTGCCGGCCGCGGAAGGTAGCATTAAGACATTGATTTTCAGTTAATTTCTCACCTTTTGCTTATGTTTTTTACGGCATTTGTGTAAAATGCCCCTTTTCGATCCGAAGGAAATAATCACATGCCGGACAAGGAGTTGGACGGTGCCAAACGGCGGTTTCTGGTCGCCGCCACTGGCGTAGCCGGAGGACTCGCCAGCGTGGCGGCTGCCGTGCCGTTCGTCGCGAGCATGTTGCCCTCCGAGCGCGCCAAGGCTGCGGGCGCACCGGTCGAAGCGGACATCGGCAATCTCGCGCCCGGCGAAAAAATCACGGTGGAGTGGCAGGGGCAGCCGGTGTGGATCGTGCGCCGCACGAGAGAAATGCTCGATTCGGTCAGGAGCAGCGACGACAAGGTTGCCGATCCCAAGAGCGCACGCAAACCGAAGGAGCTGACTCCCGAGTACGCGCGCAACGAGTACCGCTCGAGGAACCCGGACATCCTCGTCGTCGTCGGCATCTGTACCCATCTCGGTTGCTCGCCGCAGGACAAGTTCAAGCCGGGCGCCGAAACGTTCGAGTCGGACTGGAAAGGGGGCTTCTATTGCCCATGCCACGGCTCCCTGTTCGACCTCGCCGGTCGCGTCTACAAGAACAAGCCGGCCCCCGATAATCTCAAGGTGCCGCCGTACAAGTTCTTGAGCGAGACAAAAATCCTGATCGGCGACGACAGCAAGGGAACCTAGAAGATGGCCGCCGCAGAAAAACAGCCGGTGACGTTCACGGGCGCGGGACCGCTCAATCGACCGATTGGCGGCCTTCTCACGTGGGTGGACCAGCGTTTCCCGATGATGTCGCTGTGGAAGGACCATCTTGCCGAGTATTACGCGCCCAAGAACTTCAATTTCTGGTACTACTTCGGCTCGCTGGCGATGTTCGTGCTGGTGCTGCAGATCGTCACCGGCATCTTCCTCACGATGCACTACAAGCCCGACGCGGCGCAGGCC
>CAZQJF010000126.1:0-7620 GCA_964593735.1 uncultured Streptomycetaceae bacterium
AAGTGCATGAATTCGATCCCGTGACGTCCTTATTGACAGCCAAAACTGGTCTTTTTACCCCGCTCTGCTGCAAGTCTGCGGGCGGTTTTGCATTTAGCAGCGTGTCGGAACTTCAACTCCGACAGGCTGCTAGAATCCGAACGGGCCCCTGGGCAGCGGCACCCGCAAGAGCGTATTGAACAAAAAATGGGTGCCCAGCGAGAAGCTGGCGGCGAAAATGACTCCCGCGATCCACCCCTTCCTCTCGACCAGGCTTACCAGCGCGTAGAGCGCGACGAAGATCGTGAGGCGATAGCCGAGGCGCTCGAGCGCCAGCGCCATGAAGGAGCACGTCCCCAGAATAGCCACAGCGTGCCGCCATTCGGTCCAGTGGATGTCGGCCGCGCGTTTCCCGCCGCGTCCCCCCATGAATACCGCGACGCTGCACGCGAGCAGGGCGAGGGCGAGGAGCAGCGGCAGCGCTCCGGGCCCGGGTTCCGCCATCGTCCCGAACGGGATCTTATGGCTCTCCCAGAGCACGAGAACGGAAAACGCGGCAAAAAGCGCTCCCGCGGCCCGATCGACCGTCAGCGCGCCCACGCTACTGCACCCGAATCGCTTGACCGCGGGCCGTCACTTCTTGGCTTCCGGCTTCGGCATGCGCCGGATGGCCGCGACGAGCATCTCGGTGTCCTTGTCCCACCACGGTTTGAACGCGTCCGCGTCAAGGTAGTCGGGCAGCATCTGCATCTTGGTCGACGCGGCGATAAATTCGCCATCCTTCACCGCCTGGCGCACCGCGCTGCGGAGCGTCGTCAAGACGTTGTCCGGCACGCCCTTGCGCACAAAGAGCCCGGTCCACAGATACACCTCCGCGTTGTAGCCGAGTTCCTTCAGAGTCGGAAGGTCGGGAAATGCAGGAAGCCTCTTGGCGCCCGTGTTGGCGAGGACGCGGAGCTTGCCCGCTTTCACGTGCGGCGTGGCTGCCCCCGTGGAGATCGCCGAAAGCAAAGCATGCCCGCCCAGCACGGCGGCGAGGGCAGGCCCGCCGCCGGTGGTCGGCAGGTGGCGCATCTGGACCCCGGCCGTCTGCTGGAATACCTCGATCGCCATGTGACCGACCGTGAAATTCCCGGCGGACGAGAAGAGGATCTCGTTCGGGCGTTTCTTGGCGTCAGCGACCAGCTCCTTCACGCTCTTCCACGGCGCGCCGGGCTGCACGATAAAAACCGTGGGATCGGCGTTGAGACGGGCGACGGGCACGAACTGGTCCCGGGTGAACGTCGGCGTGCGGCCCGCGACGCGGTCCGCCTCCGGGATGGTCGAGATGGAAAACACGGTGAGCAGGAGCGTGTAGCCGTCGGCGGGGGCCACTGACACCGCTTGCGTGCCCACCGCGCCGCCGGCGCCCACCTTGTTGACCACCACCACGGACTGCTTAAAAACCCGTTCCAAAGCGGGAGCGAAAGGCCGGGCGGTGAGGTCGGCCGCCCCGCCCGGCGGATACGGCGCCACGATGGTGACGGGTCGCGTGGGATATGCCTCCTGGGCGGCAACATTGAGCGCCATGGGCAAAAGCACCACAAAACCTGCCAGCAGCTTGCGAAGCATAGTCTTCTCCTCGATTATCGTTTGCGACCGGTGGCAGACCAGGGGCAGTCGGCTCGTTTGTCTGATCCTGCCGGAGCCTGTGCGATGTCCGTTGCCGGGACGGAACCGCCATCTCCGTGTCCCAACTGCCGTGTACATCGCGCGGCATCCATATTGTGGTCACGATCAGTATGGATACTTTGGTCGCGCGTTGTCAATTCCCATCACACCCTGTGCCAACTGTATCGCAAGGCCACGGGCACGCAATTTCCTGCACACCTTTGAAACATCGCGCCGTGGCGGTGGTCCGCCGTGCATTGCCCGATGAAGCACAGAAAGAACTGCCCATTCCTCAGCAGAAAGTGTCGGAATCATGGTTGTCCCCTCCCCGTTAGTCAGGGAGAACCAATAGCCTCCTGGGGCGCGGGGCGTACGCGCGCCATGGCCAGCGCGAGGCCCAGCATCAGCAGCACCTGCCATTCTGCGAAGAGGAATAAGCACCCAGTAGTCTTCACCGATGCCGCCAACGGCTTTGTGTATGAGCTGGAAGACCGCACCGCCCAAGGCGCCTGCGGCGGTGACAATGCATACCAGCAGCACGGCCCGGCTTCGAATGCGCCACGCGAGCAGTAGCCCGATGGCGACGAAAAATGCGCCCATTGCGCCGGCCGTCACATAAGGGACAGGGCCGCCATATTCATATCCGACATCGACTGCGAGACGCCAGCCCAGCGCGCTGAACGCCGGCAATAGCAGCGCCGCGATCCAATACCTGGGCCGGGGAATTTCGCCCAGCACGTGGCCCAGCGCAAGCAGGGTCACGCCAAGAATGATACCCGGATAGACCTTTAGAAAAAGCGATTCGGGCAATACCCGGCCACCCGCCCAGCACATCACGGCAGAGGCGAGCCCGGCCCCCGCATAGAGGACAATTTTTTTCGGCGTCGAATGATTCATGGCCTTCGTAGCCTTCGAGGCGAGCGGTCACGATGAAATCGCGCTTCGTGCAGGCAACCCGCGTGCGCGTTTCCGTGCGGATGGGAGAAATACGCAGCAGTTCATATCGGTGATGGGTGATCAGGACAATGCGTCCCAGATGAAGCGTCCCCAGATAGGGCGTCTCAGATGAAGCGCCAGATCAAGCTGTTGCTTGCTTTCTCCTCTCCCTCCGCGTCTTGGCGGTAAATCGTTGTCCTGTCTTTCTTGGCGCCTTGGCGGTTAATAACCGAAACTCAAGTACCAGTGAGCCTCGAATTCGCCACGGTCAGCCGCTCCACCAGCACGCGCAGGAACGCGCGGTCGAAGTTGAGCCGGCAAATCTCGCTGGAGCGCTCGAGCGCGGCGACCGGTATCCTGATGATGCGCGCTTCCGAGGAGGCCACCACGTCCGCGACCCGCGGCTTGCCCTCGCCGCCCAGGTAGGCCATTTCTCCGAAACACTCGCCCGCCCTCAGCATCGTGAGGAGCCGCTTCTTTCGCGTCACTTTCGCATCACCCGATACCAGTATGCAGAAAAAGTCCCCCGGATCGCCTTCCTTCACGATCACCTGGTCCCTTGCCACCGCCCGCCAGTCGGAAAACCGCAGCACTTCCCACAACTCCACGTCGCTGAAGGAATGGAAGAACGGCAGGTTGCGAAGCGCGTTGAACTTCTCGGTTTCGAGCACGCCGTGCTTGGGCAGCGGAGCCTTGCCCGCAATGGCGGCGAGGTCGTCGGAAAACTCCTGCCAGGTCTGGTAGCGGATAGCGGGATCGCGCTCGATCGCGCGGCGCACGATGACGTCGATCTCGCCCGGGATGTCGCGGCGGTACTCGGACACCAGCGGCCGCTCGGCGTTCAGCACCTGGTAGGACAGCGCGGCGATGTTGTCGGCCTGGAACGGCAGTCTCCCCGTCAGCAACTGGAACATCACCACGCCCAGGGCGTAGATGTCGGTCTGTTGAGTGAGCTTCTGGTTGAGGTGCTGCTCGGGCGACATGTAGGCCGGAGTCCCGATGCCGTCGACCACGGTACGCGTCGTCGTCAGCATCGCGGCGGCGCCGAAGTCGCTGATCTTGATGTCGGTCTCGCCCTTGATCAGGATGTTCGCGGGCTTGATGTCGCGATGGATGACGCCGTGCTGGGAGGCGAAATCGAGCGCGCGCGAGCACTTGTAGATGATCTCGATCACATCGCCCAGGCCGAGCAGGTTGTCCGCCCGCGCAAACCGCTGCAGCGTCCCGCCGTCCACGAACTCCATGACTATGTAAGCATGTTCCTCGTTGACCGCCGCGTCGTAGATCTCGACGATGTGCGGGTGCACGAGCTTGCCCGCCAGCGACGCCTCGGTCAGGAACAGATTGTGCGTCACCTTGGCGCTCGCGGCATCCTTGAGAGCGGCCTGCGTCACCAGCTTGATCGCGACGTCCCGGTTGGCGAAGGTGTCGTGGCCGAGGTAGACGGTGCTCGTTGCGCCTTCGCCCAGCTTGCGAAGGAGGTCATACTTGCCGATCCTCGGCTGACCGGACAATGGCTTTGCGCTTGGGTTCGGGGTACTCGACTGAGCCATCGTGTCTGGGAGTGAGGGCGTGTGAAGAGCGTGGAAAGTGTGCCAGCGTCAAAATCTAACAGGAGCCCTCCCCCGCGTCAAAGAATCAGCCACGGAAACACACGGACGTGAGGGACGTTAACGCATTGCAATCGGTGATTCCGTCATTTTCCGTGTGATTCCGTGGCTAAGTGGCTATTTGGCCCGACGCAGGCTTGTCAATGCGATCCGCGCTCACGCCATGATAGGATCCGTTTTCATGTCCGCAGACGCATCGCCGCGCTGGCAGTTCTGGATCGACCGCGGCGGAACCTTTACCGACATCGTCGCGCGCCGGCCCGACGGCGCGCTTGTCACCCACAAGCTGCTCTCCGACAATCCCGGCCGCTACGACGATGCCGCGCTCGCCGGCATCCGCGAGCTGCTCGGCGTCCCGCGCAACTTGCCGCTGCCTGCGGAGCGCATCGCCACGGTAAAGATGGGCACGACGATCGCAACCAATGCGCTGCTCGAGCGCAAGGGCGAACCCACGGCGCTCTTCATCACGAGGGGATTGCGCCATCAGCTGCGCATCGGTTACCAGAACCGGCCGCGCATCTTCGACCGCCGGATCGTGCTGCCGGAGCTGCTCTACGGCGCAGCCTACGAGGTCGGCGAGCGCAGGGGCGCGCGCGGCGAGATGATCGAGCCGCTCGACACCGAGCGCGCCAGGAACGACCTCGAGGACGCCTTCCGCCGCGGCTACCGCGCGGTCGCGATCGTGCTGATGCACGGCTATCGCTATCCGGAGCACGAGCGCGCGCTCACCGCTCTCGCGCGCAAGACCGGCTTCACGCAGGTTTCGGCTTCTCACGAGGTGAGCCCGCTCATGAAGCTGGTGTCGCGGGGCGACTCGACCGTGGCGGACGCGTATCTCTCTCCGGTCCTGAGGCGCTACGTGGAGCGCGTGGCGAGCGAGCTGCCGCGGGTGCGGCTGCTGTTCATGCAGTCCAGCGGGGGGCTGACGGACGCGCGCCTGTTCCAGGGGAAGGACAGCATACTTTCCGGCCCCGCCGGCGGCGTGGTGGGGGCGGTGCGCACGTCCCTCTCGGCCGGATTCGACCGCGTCATCGGCTTCGACATGGGAGGCACTTCGACCGACGTATCGCACTTCAACGGCCAGTTCGAGCGCGTCTTCGAAACCCTGGTCGCGGGCGTGCGCATGCGGGCGCCCATGATGAGCATACATACCGTCGCGGCGGGAGGCGGCTCGATACTGCATTTCGACGGCGCGCGGTATCGCGTAGGGCCCGCCTCCGCCGGCGCGCAGCCCGGACCGGCGTGCTACCGCGGCAACGGGCCGCTCACCGTCACCGACGCGAACGTAATGCTCGGCAAGATCCAGCCCGATTTCTTCCCGCGGGTGTTCGGTCCGCGCGGCGACGAAGCGCTCGATGCCGGCATCGTACGCCGGAAATTCTCGGCGCTTGCCGAAAGGATCCGGGCGGAAACGGGGGATGCGCGCTCCCCGGAGGCGGTCGCCGACGGTTACCTGCGCATCGCCGTGGAAAACATGGCGAACGCCATCAAGAAGATCTCGGTCGAGCGCGGCCATGACGTCACCGGCTACACGCTGTGCTGCTTCGGCGGCGCCGCCGGGCAGCACGCCTGCCTCGTCGCGGACGCGCTCGCCATTCCGCGCATCTTCATCCACCCGTATGCGGGCGTGCTGTCGGCCTACGGCATGGGGCTCGCCGATATCACGGCCATCCGCAGCCTGGCGGTCGAGGCGCGGCTCGCGCCCGAGGCCATGCCGCAACTGGAGAACGCGCTCGCAAACCTCGTCGATGGCGCGAGTGCGGAAGTGGAAAAGCAGGGCGTGCCGCGGGCAGACATCCACGTCGTGCGGCGCGCGCACCTGCGCTATGAGGGCACCGATACCGCCGTCGTCGTCGAATTCGGCACGATCGAGCAAATGCTCAAGGAGTTCGAGGCGGGCTACCGCCAGCAGTTCAGCTTTCTCATGCCGGGCCGCGCGCTGGTGGTGGAAGCGGTTTCAGTCGAGGCGACGGGAGAGGGCGACGAAGTGGTGAGCGAGGCATCCACGCAGCCGGCGCGGATCGCGGCCAAGCCGCGGCATGCGCGCGTGGTCAAGATGTTCAGCGGCGGCACATTCCGCGACGCGCCGGTGTACCGCCGCGACGCGCTGCGCCCGGGTGATGCGATCACCGGGCCGGCGATCATCGCGGAAGCCAATGCCACGACCGTCGTCGAGCCGCAATGGCAGGCCCAGGCCACGGCCCTCAACCACCTCTTGCTCACCCGTCACGCGCCGCGGCCCCGGTCCGAAGCGATAGGAACGAAGGCGGACCCGGTCATGCTGGAAATCTTCAACAACCTGTTCATGGCGATAGCGGAGCAGATGGGCGTGACCCTCGCCAACACCGCCCACTCCGTCAACATCAAGGAGCGGCTGGATTTCTCGTGCGCGCTGTTCGACCCCGGCGGAGAGCTCATAGCCAACGCGCCCCACCTCCCGGTCCACCTGGGCGCCATGGGTGAAAGCGTGCGCGCCGTCGCAACGGGGAACGCCGGGAAGATGCGCCCGGGGGACGTGTACGTGCTGAACGACCCGTATCACGGCGGCACGCATCTTCCCGATGTCACGGTGGTGACGCCGGTTTTCCAACGGCAGCCGTCCGAACCATCGACGCGAGTTGATTCTATCGAGCCGTCGGCTGCCGTGAATGCGGCGGGCTCTACGCCCGTCGCAGCTTTCGAGGCCATCGAATTGCCTGATAACGGCACGCCGGAGCACGATACAACGGCCTCCTCGGCCGCGCCTCCCATCCTGTTCTACGTCGCCTGCCGCGGCCATCACGCCGACATCGGCGGGATCACCCCCGGCTCGATGCCGCCCGACAGCCGGCACCTCGACGAGGAAGGCGTGCTGATCACGAATTTCCAGCTCGTCGCGCAAGGCCGCTTCCGCGAGCGTGAGATGCGCGAGCTGCTCGAAGGCGCGCGCTACCCCACCCGTAACGTCGAACAGAACCTGGCCGACCTGCGGGCGATGGTCGCCTCCAACCAGAAGGGCGTCGTGGAGCTGAATCGCATGGTGGGGCACTTCGGGCTCGACGTGGTGCAAGCCTACATGCAGCACGTGCAGGACAACGCCGAGGAATCGGTGCGGCGCGTGATCGACGTGCTGAAAGACGGCTCGTACGCCTACGAGATGGACAACGGGGCGGTGATACGCGTAGCCATCACCATCGACCGGAAATCCCGCAGCGCCGTGATCGATTTCACCGGCACTTCGCCGCAGTTGTCCGACAACTTCAACGCGCCGGCCGCGGTGTCCATGTCGGCGGTCCTCTACGTGTTCCGCACGCTGGTAGGCAGCGACATACCGCTCAACGCGGGCTGTCTCAAGCCGCTCGAGGTCATCATACCGGAGGGCTGCATGCTGAGGCCGGCCTATCCCGCCGCCGTCGTCGCCGGCAACGTGGAAACTTCACAGTGGGTCACCGATGCGCTCTACGGC
>CAZQJF010000127.1:0-7602 GCA_964593735.1 uncultured Streptomycetaceae bacterium
AGGCAACTCCCGCCCAAGCCATACTCACGGCCGAGGCGATTAATGTTTTCCTGATAATTCCCATGATTTTCTCCTTTACGTCGGTAGACTTCTGGACTTCTAAATTCGGGATCTGGATCCCTCGGCTCTCTTCTAAAGCACATGCCGTGCCAGGATGATTTATTTCTTATATTTCAATATCTTATAAATGTATTTCCAGGCGGGGCAGTGGAATAAGGGCGCGAGTGTAAGATTTTCCGACACGCCAGCGAGGCACTGGAATGGCCCCGGCAGCTTGGCAAGAATATATGTAATTGATTTATTTAACTTCTTAAGAAAAAGCCCCTGAAATAGCTCTGTAAGAATATCCGACAAGCGGGGGGCCTTTCCGCGGTAAGTGTTTGATCCGTTTACGAACCTAGAAAATGACTCGGAGCGCGGCATTCCGCGATCCCCTGCGCCCACCATGCTCGTTAGCGGGTTCACGCCGGCTAGTTCCGCAGCTGCTTCAGGAGCGCGTGGGCTTCGCTCTGCCGCGGGAAGTTCGCGTCGTTGGTGAGCAGGCGCTCCAGCTCGTCCCGCGCTTTGGCCTTCTCGCCCGCCTTGAGCCAGGCCTGCGCGAGGTGGTAGCGGATCTCGGAAGCCTTGGGAGCGGCCGTCAGCGCTTTCTGCAGCAGTTCGATACCGCGCGCGGTCTTGCCCTGCTCGACGAGCAGCCAGCCGAGCGTGTCGGCCACCGCCGGGTTTTCGGGCTTGAGCTGGTGAGCGCGTTCGGCGGTTTCCAGGGCGCGCGGGTCCTTCATCTGCTGGTAGGACCAGGCGAGATTGTTCAGCACCACGATGTTGTCGGGCTGCTTCTGCCTCAGCCATTCGTATTGCTCGATGGCGTTCTTGTAGCGGCCGCCTTTCAGGCTCGCGTCGGCCCAGTAGAGCCGCACGCCGCCGTCTCCGGGTGACTCTTTCACCCATTGCGCCAGCCGCGCCTCCCCCTCCTCCGGCTTCCCGGACTGCGCATACGCCGCGTGTATCTTCATCACGATCGCACCGCTGCGGCCGATGCCATAGGCGCTCTCGTACGCCTTGGCGGCCTGCGGGTACTTCTTCTCCGCCATGAGGACGTCGCCTTCCAGCACAAAACCGAGCGGCGACTTGGCGGCCTGCTTCTGGACCTGCCGCGCGATCTTCATCGCATCCGGGAACCGCCCGCCGCGCAGATCCAGGTCCGCCAGCGCGAGCTGCGCCTCGACGAACTCCGGCTTCAGGGCCAGCGCCTTCCTGAGCGTCGCTTCCGCCCCCCTGACGTCGGCGTTGATCGCCTGCGCGTTGGCCAGGCGGTACAGCGCCGGCGGCGAATCGGGGCGCAGCGTAACGAGCTTGCTGTAGGTGGCCAGGGCCTGGTTCTTCTCTCCCGTGGCGAGCTGGATCGCGCCCAGCGTATCGAGCACGTCGGGATTGTCCGGGTTCGAGGCCTGCGCCTGCTGCGCGGCTTCGAGCGCCTTCTTGGCCTCACCGGTCTGCGCGTAAGTGCGCGCCAGCATGAGCTGCGGCTGCACCGCGCCGGGACTCGCGCGGCGGGCGCGTTCGAGCCATTCAATCTGCTCCTTCTGCGTAGCGCCGAGCCGCGGTGCGAGATTGGCGAGCGCTAGCAGCGCCTGCACGTTGTCCTTGTCCTTCTCGAGTATCGATTCGAAGCGCCGGCGAGCGGCGGGCGGCTTTTTCTCCTGCAGATCGAGCTGGGCGAGGTTCAGGGCCGCGGGCACATAATTGGCCTTCAACTCCAACGCCCGCTCCAGGTGCTTGCGCGCGGCAGGAGTGTCTTTCTTGCCGAGGTAGATCGCCGCCTTCAGGTTGTGGGTGAGCGGATTGTCGGGCTGCTTCTTTTCCAGCGTTTGCAGCGCCTTGAGCGCCTGGTCGTAATTCGCGCGCTGCAAGTGCGACATGACCAGCAGGATGTCAGCCTGGTATTTCTCGGAATCGAGCTGCACCGCGGCCTCGAGGTCGGCCAGCGCGCGCTCCGACTCACCCGCAGCCAGACGGCTTACCCCGAGGCCGGTGCGGGCTCCCGCGCTCTTCGGGTCGGCCTTGGCGGCCTGGTCGAAGAACCGCGCAGCGCCTGCGAAGTCGTTGTTCTGCAAACTCAATTCCCCGGCGAGCGCCAGCAGCACGCCGTCCGCGGGCGCCTGTTTGAGCCCCGGCTGGAGCGCATCGAGCGCGCGCTGCACGTGGCCGGTCTTCGCCAGCGATGCAACGAGCAGTTTGCGGGCGTACAGGTTCCCCGGCGAGCGCTCGACCACGCGCGTGAGATAGGACTGCGCCTGGGCGTGCGAGCCCAGGGCATACTCGATAGCTCCCGCAAGCAGCACGCTCGGCATGTGGTTGGGCGCCACCTTCAGCACCTGCAGGACCGCGTCGCGCGCCGCAGCGTGATTCGTCTTGCGGAACTCGATCAGAGCCTCCAGGTAGCGCACCATCGGGTTACCGGGAACGAGTTTGCGCACCGGCGCCAGGTGCTTGTGGGCCTCGTCATAGTTCCCGGCGGCGATTTGCAGCGAAGCCATGTTAAGCCGGGCCGGAACGTTGTCCGGATTGATTTCCAGAACCTTCTGATAGGCGTCTGCCGCGGCTTCCGGCTTCGTCATCCGGGCGAGATCGCCTTTCATGAGCCAGGCTTCGGCGCTCTTGGGCGAGCTCGCGATGGCGCGGTCGATCAGCCGCGCGGCTTCGTCCAGTTTTCTCTCGGAGGCGGCAAGGCGGGCCTGTGCGAGCAGCGCGTCGGAGTAGTCGGGTTGCCTGGCGAGCGCCTGCTCGAGCAACTCGCGGCCCTCGCGATGACGTTTGAGACCGAGCAAGGCCAGCGCGCGCAGCGTAAGCACTTCGGCCTGCAGCCGGTCCCCGGCATCGCTTTCCAGACGAACCTGGTCGAGCACTTTTTGATATTCACCGAGCGCGAGCAGCGCCTTTCCCAGCGGCGGCACGACCTTGGCGGGCTCGTAGCGAAGCTCGAGCGCCCTGCTCAATTCCTTCTCGCCCGATCCGAAATCTCCGGTGTCGTTGTAGGTGATTCCGAGAAGATAGCGCGCCTCAGCGTTCTCGGGGGATTTCTGCACAACGTTCTTCAGCTGAATGATAGCGGCGGCGTGGTTACCCTGCTCGCGCTGCTGCTTGGCTGCCACCATCAACTGCTCGACGCTCGCAAACTGGTCCCCGCAACCACCGAAGGAGAGGATGGCGCATAACAGCGCCGCGACCCGCAGGCCGCGGCCGTTTGCAAACTTCGACTGGATCATGCGGTTTTCCCTCCCGCAAAACGGGCAGTTCGGGCAAAGACGCCCAACGGGCCGCCAAACGCTGGCGACCGGAGGGAAATTCTATCAAATACGAGGTGGGTGGACCTGGGTGATCGGGCGCTCGCGCTATGCGCCGGGCCCCTGCGGCAATCCTGGCGGCACCGCGTTTAGGCCCCTGCGGCAACCAGCTATCTTATCGTTTTCTACCCGCCGTGCGCCCGCGCCGACGCGATGTCGACGGGTTTGTCGAAATCCCTACGCTTGCCGACGCGTGATGTATCCTGACCCTGTCTTTCGAAAAAGCCGGCGCGAAACCCCAGGGAATACTCGTCGATACCGATTACGGCTACACGCGCTGGCGTATTCCCCAGCCTGCGGCAGGTTTCGCCGTCCACAAACCCTTGCGCATGGAGCAACGACCACCCGTTCTGTTCGGCCAGCAATTTCGATTTTTCTGCAGAAAAGACCTTCATAAAACCCCCCGTTTTTCCTTGTTGCGGCGACATAATGCAAGTTCCGGGCCAGCACGCAAAGGCCATTTCTCACGGCTGGTCCAAGGATGCAGGAAACCCTCTAAAATTCATATGCTCCGAGTAGATTGGGCGCTACATTAGCGCACCTCTGTTACACGGCGATGATGGCACGGAACTTGCGCCAAGCCGCCGAGTCCAGTGACACAACGAATCGGGACAGAAACGATGGGCGCGGCACCCGCTAAGAGATATGGAATCCGGCTGCTCCCGGCACCCGCCAAAAGCTATGGAAACCGGCTGGGCACCGCGCTGCTGGCGCTGGCCCTCGTTGGTTGCGCCGACAGTGCCGAAAAAGTCGAGCGGGAAGCCCGTGCGTATCTGGCAAAAGGAGACCGCATTTCCGCCCTGATCCAGTTCAGGTCGCTCCTTTCAATGCAGCCGGGCCACGTCGAGGCCCAACTGCACGCGGGCAGGCTGCTCGCGGAGACGGGCCAGCTGAAGGAGGGCGAAGTTGCGCTGCGGCGGGCGCTGGAGCTCGGCAAGCCGTTGGACGAGGTGGCGCCCGCGCTCGGGCGGTTGCTCCTCGAGTTGGAAAAGTACAAGGAAGTGCTGGAGCTGCTCGAGCCGGACGCCAAACGGGGTCAACTACCCGCCGACCCCAGGATACTGGCGGAGTTTTCGCTGCTGCGTGCGCGCGCTTATCTGGGTATGGGCGATCTGACCAGTGCCAACACGCAGTTCCAGCTCGCAATGGCCGCTCTCCCGACGCCAGCGAAACTCGGACTGGCCCGGGTTGCCACCGAGCGCAATGACCGGGCGCGGGCTGAGGAGCTCATCGGCGAGGTTCTTGCCTCGGACCCGCGAGCCGCCGAGGCCCACCTCGCCATGGGTGAATTGCGGCGGTCCGCCGGCAAGCTGGACGAGGCCCTCCCGCACTCCGCGGAAGCCGTCAAGCTGCAGCCAGACAGCGTGGACGCTTTGCTGGCCCACGGGCTGGCACTCGTTACCGCCGGTCGCACCGAGGAAGCGCGCAGGTTCGTGGAAGCGGCGAGCAAGCTTGCGCCGGCCAAGCCGTTGGTTCACTTCGCGCAGGCGATGATCGACTGCAGGGAGCGGCGTCATGGGCCCTGCGGCGAGGCCCTGCAGAGAGTGTTCGACATCATGCCCGAATACATGCCGGCCATACTGCTGGCCGGGCAGGTCAATTATTCCGCGGGGAACTTCGAACTTGCGCAAGCGGCTTTTCTGCGTTACCTGGAGCGGTCCCCCAACAACATCCACGCCCGCAAGATGCTGGCGGCCACCCTGCTCGCCAGGGGGCGGCCGGCGGCTGCGCTGACGGTGCTGCGCGCCCTGATCACGGGCAATACCGCCAGTGCCGACATGCTGGGCATCGCCGGTCAGGCACTGCTGCAGCTCGGTCATCTGCCGCAGGCCCGCGTGGCGCTGTCGAGGGCGGCCAAATTGGCGCCAGAGAACGCGGAATTGCACACCACGCTTGCCATGGCCCACCTCGCGAGTGGCATGCGCCAGCGAGCCGAAGCCGACTTTCGCAGCGCGATCGCGCTCAACCCTCCCGACACCCGGGCGGACTACGGGCTCGTCATGATGCTCATTGCCCAGCGGCGGACGGAGCATGCACAGGAGGTCGCGAGCGCCACCGAGCGGAGGCTGCCCAAGCGCCCTGAGGCACACATGCTGAAAGGCGTGGTCGCGCGCGCGGCGGACGACTGGCGCGGCGCCCGCCAGTCGTTCCAGCGGGCAAGCGAGCTCGACCCGCTGTTCTTCCCGGCGATCCAGGAACTGGTCGACCTGGATATCCGGGACGGCAGCCCCGACACGGCGCGCAAGCGCGTCCAGGAAGTGCTGCGCCGGAATCGTACTCACCTCGATGCGCTGCTCGCGATGGCCAGAATCGAGATTGCTGCCGGGCGCCGGCAGGATGCCCTGACCTGGGCGCGTCAGGCGGCGGAGTCGCACCCGCGATCGATGCACGCAATGCTGCTGGTCGCCGAGACCCAGATGGAGGCTGGCAAGACGAACGAGGCGATGGTCTCGGCGCGGCAGGCCCTCAACCTGCAACCCCGCGACGCCCGCGCGCTCAGCGTGCTCGGTAAGATGCAAATGACCGCGAAGGACTACGTCGGCGCGGCAACCACGTTCAACAGTCTGGTCCGCGCCCAACCGGGCTCGGTGGAGGCCCATACGCTCCTCGCTTCGGCCCTGCTGGCGAGCGGAGACGTCACGACCGCCCTGGCGGTCGCCCGCAAATCCATCAAGCCCGATCCGCGCAGCCCCGAGGCGCGGGCGCTGCTGGCGGACGTGCTGATCCAGGGGAAGAAATTCGGCGACGCGCTCGAGTTCGCGCGCCAGGCCCAGCGCGACAGTCCAAAGTCGGCCTTCGGATTCCGGCTGGAGGGCGAAGCCCTGTTGGCGCAGGGCGACGCCCGCCGCGCGGCAAAAGCATTCGAATCGGCGGCGAAGCTCGAACCGAACGGCTTCCTGCTTACCAGGATGCATCAGGCGCAGTCGGTGGCAACCCCGGGAGCTGCCCCGGACGCGCAACTCGAGGAGTGGGTACGCAAGAACCCGGAGGACATCAGAACCCGCATGTACCTGGCCACGGTATTGAGTGCAACCGGGCGCAAGAAGGATGCGATCGCGCATTACCAGGACGTTGTCCGCCGGGATGGCAAGAATGCCCGCGCGCTCAACAACCTCGCCTGGGCGCTGCACGCCATGGGCGACGCACAGGCTGTCACCTATGCCGAGCAGGCGTACCAGCTGGAACCCACCGAAGCGGCGGTTGCGGACACATTTGGCTGGATACTGGTGGGCCGCGGGCGGCTGCACGAGGGCATCCAGATGCTGCTGAAAGCGGTCGCCCTCGATGGCAAGAACCCGGAGATCCGCTATCACCTGGGCAAGGCGCTGGCGCAGGCTGGCGACAAGTCCCGCGCCCGCACCGAGCTGAAGACCGCGCTGAATATCGGTAAGCCCTTTCCCCAAGTCGATGATGCGCGCGCGTTACTCGTGTCGCTAGGCCCCTAGCAGCCTGTCGGACTTGAAGTTCCGACACGCTCCTAGGATTCAATAAAGCCCCTGATAATTCAGATCCTTATAAATTGTTCGGGGTATTCGATTTTCAGCGTGAAATAGCGCTGTCGGTTTTTTTGACAGACAATCCGGCGCTCCCCTGCCATTGACTGCCTCCTTGCTGCCCGGGCATATTAACAATAATTTTAATAAACAAATTGTTAGGTCATTAATCTCGTGCTTTCTCGCGCTCATCCGCGACACTGAACCACTACAATCGTTGTCGGATTTCTTTACAGTCGGTGCCGGTCTGCTGCTTCCACACCTGTCACATCAACCAGTATTATCTAAATAACGTAATTTAAACAATTTCTTGAGATAACGTATGGCTCGTTTGGCCTGGAACTTGCTTAAGGTGATGTCGCGAAGAACGCCCGGGACCTGGCATTCGCCTTAGGATCCGGCAAACGTAAAAAGAGGGTCAGCAATGCGTCACCTAAAGGGAGTTTTGGAATTACTTGCCGCGGCCGTTGCTGCCTTAGCGATGCCTGCCGGGGCGACCGAGTGGTCGTTTCCGACCACCAATACCAACGTCACCGTGACCGATTGCGGCGGCGGCGCAACGAGCTGCAAGTATAGTTTTCTGAGCAACAGCGGGGGGCAAACGCTGAAAGTCCATGCGTTCTCGACGGCGAACAATACCAGCCCCAACTCGAACCCGCCCGGCACCTGGAAGAATGCCAACCTGCAAAACTACAGCGGCGAATTCGGCATTACCAACCTCGTCGGGGACGCTGGTGAAGGCACATCCCCGGAGCACGCGGTCG
>CAZQJF010000128.1:0-7564 GCA_964593735.1 uncultured Streptomycetaceae bacterium
TCCTGGGGCTGCGGGTGCGGCGGCAGCGCGAGCGCGCTCACGATGAGCCGCGCGCCCAGCGCGGCGAGCTTGTCGTGCAGCGTGCCGGCGGTATCGTAGGGCAGGATCGGCAAGGCCTGCTGGACGAGTATGGACCCGGTATCCAGTCCCGCGTCCATTTGCATGATCGTGATCCCGGTGTGCGTGTCGCCCGCCAGCAGCGCGCGCTGGATGGGTGCGGCGCCACGCCAGCGCGGCAACAGCGAGGCGTGAACGTTCAGGCAGCCGCGTGGCGGCAGCGCGAGCAACACCGGGGGTATCAGACGGCCGTAAGCCGCGACGACGATCGCTTCGGGACGGGCTGCCCGCACCTCGGCAATGGCTGCCGGGTCGAGCGTTGCGGGCTGCAGTAGAGCGAGGCCCCGGGCCTGTGCCAGTTGCTTGACCGTGGACGGATGAGGCTTCAAGCCGCGCCCGGCCGGCCGGTCGGGCTGGGTGAGGACCAGCGGTATTTCGTGCCGTGCGTCGAGCAGGGCTTCCAGGGAAATCGCAGCAAACTCGGGAGTGCCGGCGAAGACGACCTTCATACGCTTCACTGCAGCGGCGCCGTGCCGGCGGCGCCGCCGGGCAGGGTCACCCTGCTTTGCGATCCTGTTTTCTCAGCTTCGCGAGTATGCGGTTTTGCTTGAGCCGCGACAGATACTCGACGAATACCTTGCCTTCGAGGTGGTCCATTTCGTGCTGGATGCACACCGAGAGCAGCCCTTGCGCCTCCAGTGTGTAATGCTCGCCGGCGGCATTGAGCGCGCGCACCGTGATGCGCTCCGCCCGCCGCACTTTTTCGTAAATTCCCGGTACCGACAGGCAACCTTCCTCGCAGTCGGCTTCGCCGCTGGCTGCAACAATTTCCGGATTCACGAACACATTGAGCTGGTCCCGTGTCTCGGAAGTGTCGATGACGATGATCCGTTGATGCACGTCGACCTGAGTTGCGGCCAAACCAACTCCGGGCGCGGCATACATGGTCTCACTCATGTCATTGATTAATTTACGTATCCTATCATCCACGCGGGCCACTTTGCTGGCTAATTTGTGGAGGCGTGGATCGGGGTAACGTAAAATGGGCAATATTGCCATGGAAAAGCTTGCAAATTTAACCAACTATATGCAGAATTTAAAGGAAAACGTAACGTCGCGGCGCCCCTGCGCCGCTGCAGTGAATAATGGGGCTGACCATGGGTAAAACAATTATATCCCTGATATTGCTGTTGACTCCGGCTTGGGCGCTGGCCCAAGCCCCGGCGAAGGTCCCAGCCAAGGCTCAGGCACGGGCCCAAGCCCCTGCCCAAGGGCCGGTCATCAAGGACAATGCCCCGGATCGCTACGTCGTGGTCGAGGGGGACACCCTGTGGAGCATCGCAGGGCGCTTTCTCCAGAATCCATGGCAGTGGCCCGAAATCTGGAAGATGAACCAGGAGCAGATCAAGAACCCGAATCGTATCTATCCCGGGGACGTCATCGTGCTCGACCGTACGGCGCAGGAAGCGCGGCTGCGCCTGGTCAAGCTGGATACCATCAAGCGGCAACCGCAGGTCCGCGTCGAGCCGCTGGCGCCCAAGCCGGTGCCGACGATACCGCCGGCCGTGATCGAGCCTTTTCTGTCGAAGCCGCTGGTAGTAGGGCAGACGGAACTGGACACCGCCCCACGTATCAGCGCAACGCAGGAAAACCGGGTCGCCATCGCGACGGGCAATATCTTTTACGCTTCCGGCCTCACCCAGGATCAGGGCGTTAACTGGCAGGTCTTCCGGCGCGGCGATCCGCTCGTCGACTCGGAAACCAGGGAATTGCTGGGGTACGAGGCTATTTACCTTGGCGAAGCGCGGGTTCTCAAGTTCGCCGAGGAAAGCACGGTCGAGCTTACGAAATCCGCCCAGGAGATCTACGTCGGCGACCGGCTGTTGGCGTCGGCCAGGGAAGCACCGAATTTCGGCTACGTGCCGCATGCGCCGCAACAATCGCTGCGCGGGAGGATCGTTTCCGCGTATGGCTCGCTGGGCGAAGCGGGTCCGCTGTCCATCATTACGCTCTCGAAAGGACGCAACGACGGGCTGGAGGTCGGGCATGTGCTTGCGATCTACCGCAGCCAGAGCACGGCGCGCTACGAGATGCGCACCTCGCCGGTCTACGGCCGCCAGGGGCCCTCGGGCAATGAACGTCCGCGTATCTACCACTCCGAGCAGCTGGTCCCCCGCGACGGGCGCCTTTTCGGGACGACCACTACTCCCATTACGGGGGCCGAGATCGCCAAGCTGCCCGATGAGCGCTACGGCCTGGTGATGGTGTTTCGAACGTTCGATCGCGCGTCATTCGCCATCGTCATGCAGGCGAGCCGGCCCGTCGCGTTGAACGACCTCGTCACCAATCCCTGATCGCGCGCTGCGCGCGCTTACCGGCGCAACGTAGCGCGGCGCCGGCGCCGCGCTATCGTGAGAAACCGGGTTCGTCGCAGCTCCGCGCATTTCCGATATGCCGCTCGATGAGGACCTCGCGGCATGGCTCGCCTTGAGCCTGACGCCGGGACTCGGCGGCGACGCGCTGCGCCGGTTGCTCACCGAGTTCGGTCAGCCACAACGGGTGCTCGACGCCGCCCGCGCCGGGCTTGCCCGGCACGTACCGGAGGCCGTTGCGGCTGCAATCAAGCGCGGTCCTGCCGAAGACGCGCTCCCGCGAGTGCGCGCCTGGCTCGAAGATCCCGTCAATCGAATCGTTACGCTCGCTGACACGGAATACCCGCGTCAGCTGCTGCAGATACCGGATCCGCCGCCGCTGCTCTACGCCAAGGGACGCATCGAGCTGCTGAACCGCCCGGCGCTGGCCGTCGTGGGCAGCCGCAATGCCACCGCGCAGGGCCTCGCGAATTCCGAGTCGTTCGCGAAAACGTTGAGCGACGCCGGCCTTGCCATCGTGAGCGGACTGGCGCTGGGCATAGATGCCGCAGCGCACCGAGGAGGGCTTGCCGGCGGCTCGAGCAGCATCGCCGTGGTGGGGACCGGTCTCGACATCGTGTATCCCGCCCGCAATCGGGCGCTCGCCCACGATCTGGCGAAACGCGGGTTACTGATTTCCGAGTTCCCGCTCGGCACCCCCGCCGTCCCCTCCAATTTCCCGCGCCGCAACCGTATCATCAGCGGGCTTGCGCTGGGCTGTCTCGTGGTCGAGGCGGCCGCCGCCAGCGGCTCGCTGATTACTGCGCGGGCGGCGGCGGAGCAGGGCAGGGAAGTGTTCGCGGTCCCGGGCTCGATACATTCGCCGCTCGCCAAGGGCTGCCACGCGCTCATCAAGCAGGGAGCCAAGCTCGCCGAGAGCGCCAACGACATCCTCGAAGAACTGCGCATGCCCGCACCCGCTGCGCCCGAACCAGGCGCCCCGCCTCCTTCAACGGCCGGCGACGCGGCGGCGCTGCTGCTGACCGCGCTCGGTTACGATCCCTGCGACCTGGACACGCTCGCCGCGCGCAGCGGCCTGAACGCCGCGGAGATCTCGGCGTTGCTGACGGAGCTCGAAATCGGCGGCGCCGTCGCGGCGCTGCCCGGGGGCAAGTTCCAGCGGAGCCGGTGAAAGCGGGCCGCCGTCCGCTGCTCTTGCCTTGCGGATTCTTTGTAATTATCATCTTGCGCTCTTTTGGTCGGGCACAACTCGCTTGAGTAAGCAGCTCATCATCGCGGAGAAACCTTCGGTCGCCAACGACATCGCGCGCGCGCTCGGCGGTTTCGAGCGACACGGCGATTACTTCGAAAGCAAGGACTACGTGCTCTCGTCGGCGGTCGGGCACCTGCTCGAGTTGCGCGCCCCCGAAGAGCACGACCCGCGCTCCGGACGCTGGACGTTCAAGCATCTGCCCGTCATCCCGCCGCACTTCGATCTGGTGCCGATCGAGAAAAGCGAATCGCGGCTCAACCTGCTGCTGAGACTCATCAAGCGCAAGGATGTCGAGGGGCTGATCAACGCGTGCGACGCCGGGCGCGAAGGCGAGCTCATCTTCCGCTGCATCGTGCAGCACGCAAAAGCGAAGAAGCCCATTCAGCGCTTGTGGCTGCAGTCGATGACGCAGGGCGCCATCCGCGATGGCTTCGAGGTGTTGCGCCCCGGCCGTGAGCTCATGGCGCTCGCCGACGCGGCGAAGTGCCGCTCCGAGGCGGACTGGCTGGTGGGCATCAACGGCACCCGCGCCATGACCGCGTTCAATAACAAGATAAGCCAGACCGGTTTCTACAAGACCACTGTGGGACGCGTGCAAACCCCGACGCTCACGATCCTGGTCGAGCGGGAAGAACGCATACGCGCCTTCAAGTCGCGGGACTATTGGGAAGTGCACGCCCGCTTTGGCGCCAAAGCGGGCGAATACCCGGGACGCTGGTTCGAGCCCCTGTTCAAGAAGGACGATGACGCCGAGCGCAGGGCCGAGCGCCTGTGGGACGCCGGCGCGGCGGAAGCCATCGTCGCCGCGTGTCAGGGCAAACAGGGACTCGTCACGGAAGAAACCAAGCCCCAGACCCAGCTCTCGCCTCTGCTGTTCGACCTGACGAGCCTGCAGCGCGAGGCGAACGGCCGGTTCGGTTTCTCGGCGAGGGGCACGCTGTCGCTCGCGCAAGCGCTGTACGAGCGGCACAAAGTGCTGACCTACCCACGGACCGATGCGCGCGCCTTGCCGGAGGACTACGTCAGCACGGTGAAGAAAACTCTGGACGTGCTGTCGGCGCCCGGGCCGTACTCCCAGTTCGCGAAGAACGTGTTGAAGAACAACTGGGTCAAGCCCAACAAGCGCATATTCGACAACTCCAAGATCTCGGACCACTTCGCGATCATCCCGACGCTGCAGCCGCCCAGGCACCTGAACGAGGCGGAGCAGAAGCTCTACGATCTGGTGGTGCGCCGCTTCCTGGCAATTTTCTATCCACCTGCCGAATACCTCCAGACCACGCGGATTACCGCCGTCGGCGAGCATCAGTTCAAGACCGAAGGCAAAGTCCTGCAAAACCCCGGCTGGCTCGCCGTCTATGGCCGTGCCTCGCAGGAGGAAAACGAGAACCTGCCGCCGGTCGCGCTCAGTGATAAGGTCAACGAGCGGGTGGACGTGCTCGAAGTCGCCGCCCAGGCGAACCAGACCAAGCCGCCGGCACGCTACACGGAGGCCACGCTGCTCTCCGCCATGGAAGGCGCGGGCAAGCTGGTCGAGGACGACGATCTGCGCGAGGCGATGGAAGCGAAAGGCCTGGGCACGCCCGCCACGCGCGCGGCCGTCATCGAGGGGTTGCTGTACGAAGACTATATACACCGCAACGGCAGGGAACTCGTCCCGACACCCAAAGCGTTCTCGCTGCTGTTCGCCCTCAGGCACTTCGGCGTCAGCGAAATAACCTCCCCGGAGCTGACCGGGGACTGGGAGTACAAGCTGAAGCTCATGGAAGCGGCCAAGCTGCCGCGCCCGGAGTTCATGGAGCACATCGAGCAGGTGACGCGCGATCTCGTCGAGCGCATCCGCAAGGGAGAGATTCCCGACGACGCTTTTGCCACCGTGGAGGCGCCGTGCCCGAAATGCGGCGGCGTCGTGCAGGAAACCTACCGGAAGTTCCAGTGCCAGAAGTGCGACTTCTCGCTGTGGCGGGTGACCGCGAGCCGCGAGTGGGCGCCCGAAGAGGTCGCCGAGCTCATCACGAAGCGCTTTATCGGCCCGCTCACCGGCTTCCGCAGCCGCATGGGGAAACCGTTTTCCGCGGGCGTCAAGCTCACCGACGAGTTTCGCGTCGAATTCGACTTCGGCCAATCGCGTGACGACGCCGAGGAAGCGCCCGATTTCAGCTCACAGGAAAGCCTGGGCGCCTGCCCGAAGTGCGGCGCGCGGGTATTCGAACACAGTGTGTCCTACGTGTGCGAAAAATCCATGGGGCCCGGACGCGTCTGCGATTTCCGCTCGGGCAAGCTGATACTCCAGCAGCCGGTCGAGCGCGCGCAGATGCAGCGGCTCCTGTCGACCGGGCGCACGGACCTGCTAACGGGCTTCGTTTCGAAACGGAACCGGCGGTTCAAGGCGTTCCTGGTCAAGACGCCGGAAGGGAAAGTAGGGTTCGAATTTCAGCCACGGGCGGAGCGGCCCGCGCGGGCTCGCGCGCCTGCTCCTGCGCCGGGACAGAAAGGTGACGGGAAAGCTGCGGCGGTCCCGACATCCGTGCCGGCTCGCGGCACGCAGGAAAAACGCGCGCGCGGGGGCAAGGGCAAGACCAAGGCGCCCCCCGCGGTCACCGCAAAGTCGAAAACGCCCGCCAAACCCCGCCGCAAGACAGCATGATTAATTCACCGCGCCCTGCCGCGCCGAATTAATCATCACATTAAACGATACGAGTAAGCCATTCCCGCTCCGGCGGCGCCCGGTCGGCACCGTGTGAGTACCGATAGCCATCGCCCGAAAACGGGGCACGCGGATCCGTGTTTTGTCTCTGGTTCAATTAATATTTGACAAGCGGCAGGCCGCTTGTCAAATATCGAGATTGCGCGCCCCGAGCGCGTTCGCTTCGATGAAATTGCGGCGCGGTTCGACCTCATCGCCCATCAGGGTGGAAAAAATCTCCTCGGCGCTGATGGCATCCTCGATGCGCGTCCTCAACAGCCGCCGCGTCTTCGGATCCATCGTCGTTTCCCACAACTGCTCGGGGTTCATTTCGCCCAGGCCCTTGTAGCGCTGGATGCTCACGCCGCGCTGTACTTCGGCGAGCAGCCATTCGATCGCTTCGCGAAAGTCGCTGACCGGATGCTGCTGCTCGCCGCGTTTGACGTATGCCCCCTCGGACAGCAGGCCCTGGAGCATCTCCGCAGTTCGCACCAGTTCCGCGTAGTCGCCGCTGTGAACGAAATCGGCGTCGATGTAGCAATGCCGGACGACGCCGTGCTGCATGCGGGTGGCGGCCAGCACGTAACCCTCGGTTTGCTCGTTGAACCTGGCCTCGATGCGGATCCCCGGCCCGGAGATGAGCGACGCGAGCGCCAGCGCACTCTGCTGCGCGGCCTTCTCGTCGGAAAGATCGAGCGTCACCGGCCGGCGCAGCAGAGCATGCAGCACGTCCTCGTCGATGAGGCGGCTCACGCGCTCGATGACCGCCTCGGCCAGCAGATACTGGTTCGCCACCAGTTCGAGGGATTCATGGCTCAACGCCTGCGCCTTGGGTGAGGTATGGAGCTCGGCCTCGGACAGGGCGAGCCGGAGGAGGAATTGCTTGAGCTCGTGCTGGTCCTTCAGATAGCGTTCACTCTTGCCGTGCTTCACCTTGTAGAGCGGCGGCTGCGCGATGTAGATATGCCCGCGCTCTATCAGTTCCCGCATCTGGCGGTAGAAGAAGGTGAGCAGCAGCGTGCGGATGTGAGAGCCGTCAACGTCCGCGTCGGTCATGATGATGATACGGTGATACCGCAGCTTGTCCGGCGAGTATTCTTCCTCCCCGATCCCCGTGCCGAGCACGCTGATCAGGGTGATGATCTCCTGCGATTAAAGCAGCCTGTCGAGCCGCGCCCTTTCGACGTTCAGGATCTT
>CAZQJF010000129.1:0-7556 GCA_964593735.1 uncultured Streptomycetaceae bacterium
CGACCGCGGCGGGCGTGGTTTCGACCGGCGTTCCCCTCTCGCGCTCCGCCGCGCCGGCGGACAGATCGTCCCCGTGCACGGCCGCGGCTGCCGGGTCGTCGGCGCCGCCCGACGCCGCGAGGGTCGCGATGCGCACTTTTTCGTACCACAGCCCCGGCTTCTTTCCGCGCACCTCCGAGCCGCTCACGATGAGCGCCTGCTGCGCGCGCGTCATCGCCACATAGAGGAGGTTCAACTCCTCGCGCTCGGCGAGTTGCTTCTCATCTTCCACGATCGCCTGCTGGGCGGTGCTGAGCTCGTCCTTGACCGTGGAGAGCGAAAAGCGGCACGGTGCGGCGTCCTCGGGCGGCCAGTCGACGAGGGCGTCGTAACCGCGACCGGAATCCGCTGGACTCGCCGCGTCGAGCAACCACACGACCGGCGATTCCAGCCCCTTCGCGCCGTGCACGGTGTAGATGCGCACGGCGTTGCCCGCATCGCCAACGATGCCTTCGTCGGGCGCTTCCTCGGCGGGCGCCTCGCGCAGATCCATGAGCTCATGCAGGAAGCGCGGCAGACTGGGATAGCGTCCCGAATCGGTGTCGAGCGCGCGCTGCATGAACGCCTGGAGATTGGCTCGCACAGAGCCGTGCATCGCCTCCGGCACCGCCTGCTGGTAGCGCTCCAGCACGTCCGCCTCGAAGTAGATGCGGTCGAGCTGGTCGTGCACCGGCGCGGAGTCGGTGCGTTCGAGCCAGCGCGCGAGCAGCGCCCGGGCGCGCTGGAGCGTCGGACCACCGCCTCCCGCCGTGATGCGCTGGAGCCGTTGCCACCACGTGCTATCCCTTCCTCCCGCTGCTGCGAGCGCCATGAGGTCTTCGTCCGTGCAGCCAAACACCGGGGAGCGCAGCGCGTGCGCGAGCTTGAGATCGGCGAACGGCGAAACGAGGAATTCGAGCAGCGCGACCATGTCTTTTGCCTCCAGCGTGTCGAGCAGCCCGCCGTAGCGCGAGGTGACGAACGGAATCTGGGCGAGGCGCAGCGCGCGCTCGTAGATCGCGAGGTGTGTGCGCCGGCGCACGAGGATCATGATGTCGCGATACTCGACGCGGCGGAACACCACGCCTCCCACGTCGTCGGCAACCTGCCAGTTGTCGTGGATTTCCTGGGTCTTCGCGACGAGCAGGTCCGCCTCGCGCTTGCGCCTGCTGTCTTCCACGTCGATGAGCGGCGTCTCGAGCGGGTTGCGGAGCGCCGCCGCGTCCGCGGGCGCGGGCTCCAGAGCCGGATCGGCCTTCACCAGCGGCAGCACCTCTACCCGTCCGGGCTTGCCGGTGTAATGGACGGCGTGCTTTTCGAACCCGTCGAAAGCCGGCTCGGCTCCGAACAGGCGGTTGACCACGTCAATGACGGGTTGCGGGCAGCGGCGCGTCTCCTGCTGCGGCACCTTCTCCGCGGCGAATTGCTCCTCCAGGTACGCGCGCGCCATGCCGAAGAGCCGCGCCTCCGCGCGCCGGAAACGGTAGATCGACTGTTTCGGGTCGCCCACCATGAACACGGTCGGCCGCATGTCCGCGCCCACGGCCGCCTCGAGCCAACTCTTCAGCGTCAGCCACTGCAGCGGGTTCGTGTCCTGGAATTCGTCGAGCAGGATGTGGCGGTAGCGGGAGTCGAGCTTGTACTGCATGTAGACCGCGTGATCGCTCACGGAGACCAGCCGCCAGGCGTGCCATTCGATGTCGGCGTAGTCGATCACCAGGCGTTCCTTCTTCACGCGCTGGTAGGCCTCGAGGAGCGCGACGCCGCAATGGAGGGCCGCCTCGTTGTAGCGGTAGCTCGCCTGGTCGATGAGGTCGCGACGCGCCTCCTGCAGTTGCTCGCCGAGCTTCGCGTGCAGATCCAGGAGCCGGCGCTCATCAGCCAGGCCAAGGCGCTTCGCCTGCGCGCCGCTTGGCTTGCGTATCTTCGGCGTTCCGTCGTCCGTCAACACGACATCAAACGCATTCCTGATTCGGCGCACGAGGTCCGGCTCCGGCGCTACCAGCAGCCTTGCACAGGTCTGATCGGTCGGCGTGTTACGCGCGAGCAGACCCGCGTAGTCCGTCATCTCGCGACAAAACCCCGTGTCGGCGTAAAGGCGGCCCGTGACATCCTCGTCGGGCGCGACGCGCATATCGTGCCGGATCCGCGCGAGGGCATACCCGACCGGGTCAGCCTGGCCGTGCGTGTAGGTCCACCATTCCGCGCGGCGATAGAGGAAGCTCGTGAGGACCCGTTGCGTGTTGTGCAGGCCGCAATCGCGGAACAGCTGGTCGAGTCCGTGCGCCACCGGGCTCGCCGGGTCGCGCTGGGCCCGGCTCGCGAAGAGCTGCCAGGCCTCGTCCACCAGCGCGGAAGTCTGCTCTGCGAGGTTGACCTCGCCCAGCTCACCGGCATCGAGCGGCGCGCGCCGCAGGATCTGCAGGAACCAGCTGTGGAAGGTGGCGATCGTGATCGGCGGCTGGTGGGTCAGGAGCTGCTCGAAGAGCGAGCGCGCCCGCGGCAGCGCCGATTCGATCTCGTTCTCCGGGACCTCGCGCTGCCGCAGGAATTCTCGCGCCTTCTCATCGTCCACGGTCGCGAGCTCGTGCAGCCATTCGCGCAGTCGCGTCGCCATCTCCTGCGCGGCCTTGCGCGTGAACGTGATCGCCAGAATCTGCGA
The DNA here is from genome assembly GCA_964593735.1 of uncultured Streptomycetaceae bacterium. Classification (GTDB taxonomy): domain Bacteria; phylum Pseudomonadota; class Gammaproteobacteria; order Burkholderiales; family SG8-41; genus SG8-41. The sequence goes on from CAZQJF010000129.1 coordinate 2,681, forward strand.
CGGCGTCGCGCCCGCGAGGAGCAGCCGGACGATGCGCGAAACGAGCATCCACGTCTTGCCGCTGCCGGCACAGGCCTCGATGACTACGCTTGCCTCGGGCGCGAGGGCCTGCGCGGTCAGGGCATTCCGACGCTGCTCAGTCATGCCAGTGATCCTTGCGGCACAGGCCGCGCGCGTCGCAGTACTCGCAGGCGGCCTCCGTTCCCTGCGCGCGCAGGTTCGCACCCGCGGCGAGCGAGTCGAACATCGCGGCGAGCCGGTCGCGGGTGCCCTGCGCGAGCTCTCGGACCTCCTGTTGCAGCACCACCTGCTCGACATTCTTGCGGTCGACCGAGAGGAACATCGCCTCAGTCACCGTGTCGCCCCACAGCAGCGCGTAGACGGCGAGTTGGACGTCCTCCCCCGGCGCCTCCAGCGAATCCTTGAGGGGTTTTGGCGCCTTCGCCTTGTAATCGATCACGGCGGCGCCGCCGCCGGGGCCTACGTCTACCCGGTCCAATCGTCCGCGCAGTCTCACCGTAACCCCTCCCGGCGTCGTGATCTCGATCGAGCGGTCGACCTCCCCGTCGCTCCAACTCCAGCCGGAGGCTTCGCGTTCGCGCTGCCACGCGAGATAAGACGGAATGAGGCCCTTCCACCGTGCGAGCCACCCTTGTGCGAAAAAGTTGCGTGCGACGAGAGGGGCGAAGGCCACGTCGCTCACCCGCTCGAGCTCGCTTTGCGCCGCGGCGGGATCCAGGGCAGCGGTGGCGGGATGCGCTCGATGAAACGTCGTCAGCACGCCGTGCAGGATGCTGCCGTAGTCCCTCTTCTGGAGCTCCTCCTCCACCTCGTCGAGCTCCTTCAGCCCCAGCACGTAGCCCGCGTAGTACTGGTACGGACACGCGACAAGGGAGTTGTAGGCACTCGCGGAGATCTGGCGCGGAAGGAGCGGTCCCGCCGCGGGCGCGGGCGCCCGCGTTTTCTCCATTTCGGACTTCGCGCCGGCAGGGCGCACCTCGGCTTGCCCGAGCCGCGCCGCCAGCGAGCGGTCTTCCAGGCGATCTTGGTAAGCGAGCTCGTGCAGAGCGGACAAGCGTTCCAGGATCGGCGAGAGCAGATTGTCCTCACCCCCTATCATGCGTTGCCAGGTGATGGCGATTTCCCCGCACGAGGCAATCAGCGCGGCCAGCTCTTCCACCATGTCGCTCACCCGATCCGACCAGGTGGGCAGCTTCAATTCCGCCCGCACGCCCTGGTTGAAGAATATGGCGGCCGGGTCGGGGCCCGGCAGATGCGCGGCATCGCAGCCCAGGACGAGCACCGCGTCGAACTGCCGCAACCGGGTCGCGGACAGGCCGGTAAAGACGACGGGGCTGTCGATCGCGCGGTCCCTGTACGTGGCCGCTTCGAGCTGGCGGGCGAGCCAGCGCCTCCAGCCGGCGAAATCGAGCTGGAGCGTGTCGTCCACCAGGTCCTGCCCGAGACGTTCGACGAGCTCGAGCAACTGCTCGCCGGCGCTGTCGGCGGCCAACGCGTCGCGCACGCCGATCTCCTCGAGGCTCGCCGACAGGACCGCCAGCCAGCGGGGTATGGTCCTCCGGCCGCCGCGCCCGAGCGCTTGAACCCCCCGCCCGATGCGGGCGAGCATCTGGCGCACTTCGGGGTCGTTCTTCTGTTCGGCAAGCCCGATGAAGTTGCCGAGCCCGGAAATCACGTTTTCCTCGCGCACGTAGCCTTCCAGCCGCCACACGGCACTCTGGCGCCCCTCCCGCGACCAGTCGTGGAACGCAAAAGGTGACTTCATGAGATCGAGCAGATCGCGGTAATAGCAATCCGTCCCCGCGACGTCGAGCCAGCGGCCGATCACGGTCGCGGCGCTGGTCGTCGAGAATGCCCAGCCTGCCTCGTCCTTGACCAGAACCTGCGCGCGCTCGAGCAGCGCTCGCGCGCGCCGCGCCACAGACCTGTCCTGCACGACGATGCCGATGCGCCGCTTGCCCGCAAGCAGCCATTCGCGAACCGTGACGTCCACCGCTTGCGCTTCCTGCTCCGCGTTCGCGGCGCCGAAGATCCGCAGCCTGCCGGCGATCGGGCTGGCCGGCAGCGCCACCTTCAATTCGTGGGCGCGCTCCCGCATTCCGGCGTAGTCCTGGCTCGCCGGCCACGCCGCCGCGAGTGTGCGCGTCACCGCGTTACCGACCGCCGGGTCAACACTGAAAACCTGCACCGGCGCGCGCCCGGCGTAGCGTTCGAGGAAGCGTTGCTCCGCCGGCGCGAGGCGCGCCAGACCCAGCGCATAGAGCGGCGCAGCGGCGTTGTCCGCGAGGCTGGCAAGCCGCAACTGATAGGCGGATTCCGGATCCGCTTCTCCCCTCACGCGGGACAGCACGCGCCAGAGCTCGTGCACCAATCGCGCCTCGAAGGTGAGCGATGCGCCGGACTTGGCGCGGTAGGCGCGCTCGAGCTGCCGGTTGAACGCCGCGAAGTCCGCCGGCAGCATCAGGTTGTAACGTGTCAGCTCGTCGAACAGGCCGGCGAGCTCGCTGCTCACGGCCCACAGATCGGCCGACGCGAGCCATGCGCGCTTCTCCAGCTCCTGGTACAGCAGGGTCTCACGCGCCACGCGCGAGGTGACGGACTTATCGAGCAGAACTCCCGACGCCCATTGCTCGAGCGTGGTGATGCGCGGTAGCAGCAGCGCGGGCACGCCAGCGGCAGAACGCAGGGCGCGCGCAACATCCGCCGCGGCATGCAGGTCGGGAATCAGCAGGACGAGATGCGTGAGATCGGGAAGCCTGGCGCGTTCGCGCTCCACGATATGGCGGGCGGCGTGCGCGAGAAGCTCGTGCGGCGCGCACGCGATGCGGGCAAGTCCTTGAGCGGGGGCAGAGGGCATACGAGCAGGCGTTGGAGTTGAGCAGGACCCCACGCCATGCATGGGACGCCACCCTGGAACGCGCTGATGCCGACGATCGACGGCCTTCTAGTTACTTCTCGAGTAGATGGTCCTTCTCCTTTACCTTAGCCCATTCGGAGGCGTAGGCGCGCGAGGGGCGGAACAGGGACCCGCTTGCGGGATGTGACCCCGGAGCGAGCCCGGACGCGGGCTTAGCATCGCCACGTCATTTCTCGAGGAGATGATCTTTCTCCTTTACTTTTGCCCACTCGGAGGCGTAGCGCGTGGAGGGTTGAGCAGGGGCCCCGGTTTCCGGGGATGCGACCCTGGAACGCGCTGATGCCGACGATCGATGGCGCCCATTCATTACTTCTCGAGTAGATGATCTTTTTCCTTCACCTTCGCCCATTCGTCGGCATCCGCAGGCGCCGGTATCTTCTCTATGATAGGCTTCCACGCCTTGGCCAGCTCGGCGTTCAGGGGGGTCCACTTCTTCTGGTTGTCGGGGACGTCGTCTTCCGCAAAGATGGCTTCGACCGGGCATTCCGCAACACACAAAGTGCAGTCTATGCACTCGTCGGGGTCGATGACGAGCATGTTGGGGCCTTCGCGAAAGCAATCCACCGGACATACATCAACGCAGTCGGTATACTTGCACTTGATGCAGGACTCGGTGACGACGTAAGTCATAGTATTCCCTTGGGATTTCGCCGAACTTTCAACTCAGGAAGCGGTCCATATTTTAGCAAATGCCAGGGCGGCACACTCATGCCGAATAGCCCCTTTGCAAAGCAGGGGAAATTTGGTTAGCATAAGTCTCATAAGTCCCTGCCACACCTCCTGTGGCACATTCCGATAGCTCCCGAAGGCAGGTTCCATGAGTGAACACATTCATTACGTTACCGATGCGACGTTTGACCCGGAGGTCCTGCAGTCCTCGACTCCCGTCCTGGTCGATTACTGGGCGGAGTGGTGCGGCCCGTGCAAGATGATCGCCCCGATACTGGACGAGGTGGCCAAGGAGTACTCCGGCCGCCTCAAGGTCGCGAAGCTCAATATAGACGAAAACCAGTCGACACCGCCCAAGTACGGCATCCGCGGCATACCGACCCTGATGCTCTTCAAGAACGGATCCGTGGAAGCAACCAAGGTCGGCGCCGTTTCCAAATCCCAGCTCACTGCATTCATTGACAGCCATATCTAGAACTCGCACCTTTTCCCGCAAGCCTCAGGGCGAGGACTCCCTCGCTCCGCAGCAGGACACGGGCGCTCCGGACGCGGGCGACGTTACTTCCGCTCCGCCCCCTCCTGCTTCCGCTCCCCCTCCTCCCACCGTCAAAGAGTCGCGGTTTATGCATTTATCCGATCTGAAAAACCTCCACGTTTCCGAACTCCTGGACATGTCGACCAAGAACGAAGTCGACGGCGCCAACCGAATGCGCAAGCAGGAGCTCATCTTCGCGCTCCTCAAGAATCAGGCCAGGAAAGGGGAAAGCATCTACGGCGGCGGGACGCTCGAAGTGCTGCCGGATGGATTCGGTTTCCTGCGCTCGCCCGACACGTCGTACCTCGCGGGTACCGATGACATTTACGTCAGCCCGTCGCAGATCCGCCGCTTCAATCTGCATACGGGCGACTCGATCGAAGGCGAGATACGCACCCCGAAGGACGGGGAGCGCTACTTCGCACTCGTCAAGGTGGACAAGGTCAACGAGGAGTCGCCGGAGAACTCGAAGCACAAGATCATGTTCGAGAACCTCACGCCCTACCATCCGACCGAGCTCCTCAAGCTCGAGCGCGATATCAAGGCGGAGGAAAACATCACCGGCCGCATCATCGACATCATCGCGCCCATCGGCAAGGGCCAGCGCGGGTTGATCGTGTCCCCGCCCAAGGCCGGAAAGACCGTTCTCATGCAGCACATCGCTCACGCGATCACCGCGAACCACCCGGCCGTGGTGCTGATCGTGCTGCTGATCGACGAGCGCCCCGAGGAAG
>CAZQJF010000130.1:0-7542 GCA_964593735.1 uncultured Streptomycetaceae bacterium
GCTCCCCTCTCCTTCGGGAGAGGGGTTGGGGGTGAGGGATCGAGCGATGTCACAAGGTTACGTAAAGCTCGATAGTGAGCTGGAATCGGCGTTGGCGCCAAACGAGGCGCAAACACTGCCTCGATATCGACAAGCCGGGCAAAAACGCCCCGATGTGTGACGGCGAAAGAGCGGGATTACCGGAGAAAGCGCTTGACGGTGGACTGCAACGCTTCGTTGGCGGGATGCGCCTTCAGCGCGTCGGTCCATATCTTGCGCGCCTCATTCTGGTCGCCGGCCGCCCACAGCAGCTCACCCAGGTGCGCGGCGATCTCCGGATCGGGGCGCAGCGCGAACGCGCGTTGTAAATAGTCCAGCCCCTCCCGGTGGCGGCCCATGCGGTAGAGCACCCAACCCATGCTGTCCATGATGAATGGGTCTTCGGGCGCGAGCTTGAGCGCGGTCTCGATCAGTCCGTACGCCTCCTCCACCCGCTGGTTGCGATCGGCCAGCGTGTAACCGAGCGCGTTGTAGGCATGCGCATGATCGGGGCGGATCTGGATCAGCTTGCGCAAGTTGCCTTCCAATATGTCGATCCGGTTCACTTTCTCGGCAGCCATGGCGTGGTCGTAGAGCAGGTCCGGATAATCGGGCAGCTTTTCCAGCGCCTGGCCGAGCACGTCGAACGCCGCCTGATACTCGCTCGCGTCACGGAGCAGCTGCGCCTCGGCCTGCGTGAGCCGCACGCGCTGCTGGCTGTCCCGGGCGCTCGCGTCCTGCAGGTGCTTGCGGGCTTCCGGCAGCCTCCCCTGCTTGGCGAGCACTCCCGCGTAGCGCGCCTGGGCGTTGATGTACTGCTCGCCGGGAGTGACGCTCGAGTACCACTTTAGCGCCTCATCGAAGCGCTTGCGCTCTTCGTTGACCTGTCCCAGGTAGTAGCGTGCCGTGTCGGGATCCTTGTAGTTCAGCTCCAGCACCCGCCTCAACTGTGTTTCCGCGGAATCGAAATCGCTCGCCTGTATCGCAAGCAGGGCGACCGCCATGCCGACATCGGGGTTCTGTGGATACTCGCTGATCAACAGCTCGAACTGCTTGCGCGCGTCGGGGTACTTGCGGTCGCTGACGAGTATCCGCGCGTAATTCAGCCGCACGTCCCGCGCCTTGGGATGGCTCTGGAGATACTCGGCGAGGAAACGCGCCGCTTCATCGTTCGAGCGCCGTTGCAGCACCTGCGCCACGAACAGCGCGGCGAGTTCCCAGTCGGGGCGGAGCTTCAGCGCCGCGGTGGCCTCGCTGAGGGACACGGCCTGGTCACCGGCGTTCCACGCGCTTTGCGCGACGGTCAGGCGCGCCTCCGGCACTTCGGGATACGCCTGAGCGAGAGTATGCACCACCTCGAGGACCGCGCGCTTGTCCTTGTGGCGCGCGAGCAGCGTATTCAACTGCAGAAAGCTCTGCCCGATATTGCTCTTGTCGGCTGCGAGCCATCGTTCGAGATGCGGCAGCGCATCCGTCAGCTGCGCCTGGTTGACGAGCAACGTCGCGACGATTTGCCGGGCCTGAACGGACCCGGGATCGACCTGCAGCCAGATCCCCGCGGCTTCGAGCGCCGCCGGGATGAAGCGCGCGTTCCAGGCGATTTCCGTTGCGCGCTGCGCGATGCGCGGATCCCGTGTTTCGCGCGCGAGCTCGAGATACGCCGGTACGGCAATTTGAGGTTGCCCGCGCTGTACCGCGACCTCCGCGAGCATCATCCGGAACAGCAGCTGCTCGGTCAACTGCACCGCCGGCAGCGGTGGGTTGCGCGGCGCGGGCTTGGCGACCACCACTCGCGGCACGGGCTTCTTCTCGGCTTTGGGCGGCGCCTGTTGCGCGGGCTGACCCTGCGGCGCGGGCTGCTCCTGCTGCGCCGACCCCTGCTGTTGCGCCTGCTGCGCGCAGGCGGCCAGCGCGCAGCAGGCGGCGAGTGCCAGAAAACGGTGCGGAGTCATGGCGGGACGGAAAAAGCGCAGCGAACGGATGCTCAGTCGAATCGTCGGAATTGTTGCGATGCAAGGCGCTTCATAAAGCATGACATATTAGGTATATTTCGGCGAGTTCACAAGCCGCGATTTTTGCCGGCTGGAGCAAGAATGCCGGATCAGGACAGCGCATCGACGATCTCCGCACGCGGATTGAGCCGACAGTTCGGCGGACACGTGGCGGTCAACAATATCTCGCTCGAACTGAAGCGCGGCGAGGTGCTCGGCCTGTTGGGGCCGAACGGCGCCGGCAAGACCACCACCATGCAAATGCTGACCGGCAATCTTGCGCCCTCGGGCGGCGAGATCAGCATTTGCGGCATCGACCTGATCGATCAGCCGATCGCGGCCAAGGCGCGCATCGGATATCTGCCGGAGGTGCCGCCACTCTACCGGGAACTCAGGCTGGACGAATATCTTACGCTCGCCGCGACGCTGCATCGCGTACCGCGCGTTGAGCGCGCCGGCGCGATCGCCACCGCCAAACAACGATGCGGTCTGAGCGATGCCGGCCGGAAATTGATCGGAACGATGTCCAGGGGCTACCAGCAGCGCGTCGGCATCGCGCAGGCCATCGTGCACCGGCCCGACGTAGTCATCCTCGACGAGCCGACGATCGGCCTCGATCCGAACCAGATCCGGGAGATCCGGGGGCTGATCCGCGAACTGGGCGGCGCGCACAGCGTGATCCTGTCCACCCACATCCTGCCGGAAGTCGAAGCGGTGTGCGACCGGGTGCAGATCATGCATCATGGGAATATCGTCTACGGCGATACGATAGTCGCGCTCAGGCAGCTGCACAGCGCCAGCACGGTGCTCGTGGGGCTGCGCAGACCGCCGCCCCTCGCCGAGCTCGCCGCCGTGCCAGGTGTCGCAACGGCGGAGAACCTGGAGTCCACGCTGTTTCGTGTCCGCTTCGCCGACGCTCACCACGGTCCCGATGCGCTGGTCAAGCGCGCTGCAAGCGGCGACTGGGGCCTCTACCAGCTCGGGCCCGCCCAGACCAGCCTCGAGGACGTGTTCGTGAATCTCACCCGCCGTGAAGACAATGCTTAGAGCGCCTAACGTGAATGACGCCTCTTCCCTCATCCCAACCCTTCTCCCGGGCAACGCCCAGGCGTTGCCTCCCTCACCCCCTACCCCTCTCCCGAAAGGAGAGGGGAGCTTCGAGGCGCTGCGCGCAAAATTGGACGGAGAAGGGCTTGTCCTCCCTCTCCCTCCGGGAGAGGGATTGAGGGTGAGGGAAAGAAGCTGCGCACTGCAAACTCATTTTGTCATGCACTCTTAGGGCGGCTTGAATGATTCTTACGATCGCGGGCAAAGAGCTCAGAACGCTGTTCACCTCTCCCCTGGCATGGGCGGTCCTCGCCGGGACGCAGCTCATGATGGGCTACTGGTTCCTGCGCCTCGTCGAGGATTTCATGGACCGGCAGGCGCAGTTCATCCAGTTGCCGAATCCACCCGGCGTGACCGAACTCGTTGCGGCCCAGCTCTTCGCGACCACGGGGGGGCTGTTCCTGTTTGCCATCCCGCTCCTGGCGATGCGGCTCGTCGCGGAGGAGCGCCGCAACCAGACCCTGGTGCTGCTCATCTCCGCTCCGGTTTCAATGACCGATATCGTGTTGGGCAAATTTCTCGGCCTCATGGCGTTTCTGCTGCTGATCATCGGCCTGATCGCGCTGATGCCGCTTTCGCTGGCTTTCAGCACCCGCCTCGACTACGGATTGCTCTCGACCCTCGCTCTCGGGCTGGCCTTGCTTGCGGCATGCTTTTCCGCGGTCAGCCTGTTTGCTTCCTGCCTCACGGCCCACCCCATCCTGGCGGCGCTGGGCGGATTCTCGATACTTCTGGGCACCCTGCTGGTAGGGGCGATTGCCGAAGAAGGTCTGCGAGTGCGCGGAGTGCAGGTGCCGGCCAGCCTGGTGAGGGTACTGGCGCCGATGAAGAACTTCGAGCCGCTGGGCAGGGGATTGCTGGACACCTACGCGATCGCCTGCTCGCTGCTGCTCATGACGTTGTTCCTCGCGCTGGCGATACGCCAGCTCGACGCCGCGCGCTGGAGGGGCTAGCAGCGTGTCGGACTTGAGTGCGACACGCTGCTAATATGAGAATCATTGCTGTTGGGTGTGGATGTGCGCATGTAACCATTGACGGTTTATCGCCTGCCCATTCCCCATTACAGCCTGTCGGATCGGCGATAACCAAGATCGACTCCTCGTGCGCTCGTATCGACCGTTCATGAAGTCTCGTCCGACAGGCTGCTAGGTGATACTCACCCGCAATCGGCGGCGGTTGCTGACGGCGCACCTCTGGCTGTTCGTGGCGTTGCTCATTGCGCTGACCACCCTGCTCGCGTTCCTCGCGCAGGAGTACCGTTTCCAGCGCGACGTCACGCACGCGAATCGCAACACGCTGTCGGCGGCCACGCTGGAAGTGCTGAAACAACTCGACGGCCCGGTCAATATCACGGCCTTCGCCATGCCGCAAACCGTGCGCGGCCAGGACGTGCACAAGTGGATTCGCGAGACGTTGCGGTCCTATCAGCGCGCGAAGCCGGATCTCGCGATCACGATCGTCGATCCCCGGGAGGATCCCAAAGCGGCAGTCGCCGCCGGGGTTCAAACGACGAACGAGTTGCTGATCGAATACCGCAAGCGCAACGAGCGCTTGAGCGTTGCGGATCTCAACAACGAACAGGCGGTCGCCAACGCCCTGATGCGGCTCGCGCGCGGAGCGGAGCGCATGGTGCTCTGGCTCGAAGGGCACGGCGAGCGGAAACTGAACGGCATCGCCAACCACGACCTCGGAGAGTTCGGGCGGCAGTTGCAGTTGAAGGGCTTTCGCCTGAACAGCGTCAACCTGTCGCTCGCCCAGGAGGTCCCGGCCAACGCGGCGATGCTGGTGGTGGCCAGTCCGCAGGTGGATCTCCTGCCCGCCGAGGTCCAGAAGATCAGTGATCACCTTGCGCGCAACGGCAACCTGCTGTGGCTGATAGACCCCGGCCCTGTGCGCGGAATGCAGCCCGTCGCCGAGACGCTGGGCCTGGTGCTCACACCGGGCGTCGTCGTCGATCCCGACGCGCGAAGGTTCAATACGTCCCCCACGACCGCTGTCGGCGCGACATACGGCCGTCATGCGATAACGAATGTGCTGTCGAAGAACTCTTTCTTCCCCCTGGCACGGCAGATAGGATCGACCGAGAGCGGAGAATGGCGGGTGGCGCCGCTCATCGAGGTGGCGCAGCGCGGGTGGGTGGAAACCGGAAAGCTCGATGGCAACATCGCGTTCGACAAGAACCGGGATTTCCCCGGTCCGGTCAATGTTGCCGCCGCCTTCGAGCGTGCCGTTGGCGACCGGAGCCAGCGTGTGGTCGTGGTGGGAACCGGCGAGTTCCTGGCAAACGCCTACCTCGGCAACGTGGGCAACCTCGACCTGGGCGTCAACATCATCAACTGGCTCGCGGGGGACGACCGGATGATCACCATCCAGCCGCGGCCGGCGCCGGACAGCAGCCTCGACATCGAGCCCTTGAGCTTCTATATCATGGCCTTCACGTTTGTGATCGGGCTGCCGCTGGCGTTCACGATCACCGGCGTGGTGATCTGGTGGCGCCGGCGCAGGTGAACCCCGGATCCAGGAGCATCAGCAAGGCATGGTGGCTGAACGCCGGGCTCGCCGCCGCCGTCATTGCGCTTGCATCGTTCATATACCTCAGAAAGGGCAGCGAGGCGCCGGACGGCTACGCGCTCGCCGCGTTCAAGCCGGGGGAAGTCAGCTCTATCCGAATCGAGCGCGCGGGAGCCGCGCCGGTGGTGCTGGAGAGGAAGCTCGACGCCTGGTTCATCACCGCACCGTTTGCGGGTCGCGCCGATCCGATGCAGGTTGAGCGCGTGCTCGAAATCGGCGGCGCCCGGTCCGCGAACCGGTTTGCCCCGACGGACCTCGCGCGCTACGAACTGGATAGTCCGCAAGTGCGCCTAACGGTAGGCGGGCAGCGCTTCGACTTTGGCATGGTGAATCCCGTGTCCCACGAGCAGTATGTGCTCACCGGAAACGCCGTCCACGCCGTCAGCCTGCGTTACGGCGCCGCGCTTCCGGCAAGTCCGGGCGATCTCCTCGACAAGCGCCTGCTGGGCGCGGCGGAGTCGCCGGTCCGCATCGAGCACAAGGAATACACCGTTTCCCGGCAGGACGGGAAATGGGCGTTGGCCCCGCCGGGCGGTGACCTGAGCCAGGACGACTATCAGCGGTGGGTGGATGGCTGGCGCCATGCCAGCGCGGTGCGCGTGGCGCCCTACGTCAAGGGCATACCCGCCGGCGAAATCGGATTGCAATTCCAGGCGGGCGGGAAGCTGACGCTCGCTATCCTTGCCCGCGAACCGGAGCTTGCGCTGCTGCGTCCCGACGAGAATCTGGTGTACTACTTCCTGCGCGGACACGCGCGGCGGCTGCTTGCCCCTCCGGGCACGTCACAAAAATGAACCGCCAAGGCGCCAACAAAAACAGGAATGGAACCGCCGATAGGATCAACAACCTCAATGGGCGAACTATGCTGGGCGACGGCCAGGGGTTGAGCTTGTCAATGCCCGAAGTTTCTCTTCCAGCCGCACGTAGTCGCCGAGATGGGCGTGCATCAGGCTCTTCCAGAGCTTCCCGTGGTTCGGCACTGAGAAATGCAGCAGCTCGTGAACGATCACGTAGTCACCCAGCTTGCGATCGAGCGAGAGCAACCCGGCGTCGAAATGCAGATTACCCGCCGTCGAACACGACGCCCACTTGTTGCGCATTGGGCGCACCGTAACCATGCGCACCCGAACATCGAGCTTGTCGGCCCAGTCCCGCACGCGCCCCTTGAACTCCGCCTTGTCGCGCCAGCGGTTCACGGGCGGAAGCTCTTGCTGAGAAGGGTAAACAGCGCTTCTACGGTAGCAGCGCCCTTCTCCATATTGTCCGTTTCAGCCAGCAGCGCGTAGGTAACCTCCTTACGCACCTCGCGTAGCTCGGCCTCGCTGCGTTGCCAATTGGGGTACTTGCCGAACGCCGCGGCCACCTTGCGGCTCGCGACCTGCGGATTCGGGATATCGTCGTCGGTCAGCTTGCAGAGAATGAAGTAGGTGAGCCCGTCCAGTCCCTTCGCGGCCTGCTCCCGCTTGCGCTGCTCGTTCTTTTCCAGCGCCTTGAGCAGTTCAGCCAGCGCCTCGGCGGTGGTGGTCTGCCTGTCTTCGAAGCTTTCCTGCACCGCCCTCGCCCGCTCCGCCAGGGCAACGAGAAACGGATCGTCGCTGTTCTCCTCCGCGCTCCGCTCGATGCTTTTCACCAGATTGATGACCTTCGTGCCATCGCCGCCCTTCTGCTGCTTGACCGTCTCGATCGTGGACTGGTCGATCCTGACGTACCCTGCCTGCGCAGCGTCGGCCATTGTCGCCCCGACGTGCTTCTGCACCAGCTCATTGGTTTTCTTCTGGAACGCCCTGTCCACATAGACCCTCCGGGCGTAGGCGTTGCGCACCACGCCGTAGATGGAAGAAAGGGTGGTGTAGTC
>CAZQJF010000131.1:0-2070 GCA_964593735.1 uncultured Streptomycetaceae bacterium
CGTGATCCGTGATCCGTGATCCGTGATCCGTAGCTGACCGTGACTCACGAACGAGGAAAGGGGCGGCTCTGCCGCCCCTTTCGTTTGGCTCGCGTTTGATCGCCACGACCCGGGGCTTCCTGTCCGCATGATGCTGTTCATAGAGCCGTCCAATGGAAGCTCCCGCCATGCTTCCTGGGATCAGTCCGGCGCGCGCTCATCCACACTGCGGACTGCAAGTAACCTCTGAAACTGGAGATTCAAAGGGGCCTCAGTGAACATGAGAGCCCCTTTTTCAAAGCTTCCCTAAGTGCCGGCGGGCGGTTTGCATCGGACAAAGTCCGACACATTCCCGGCGGCTCGACAAACCAGCCGGGCATGTTGTATGAAGAACGGCATACCCCTTACCATACCCGCCCGCGCAGGCAACGGAGAGGAAAACGATGGATACCGGACTCAAAGGCAGGACCGTGCTGATCACCGGCGCGAGCCGCAACCTGGGGAGCGCGGCGGCGCTCGCATTTGCGGGAGAGGGCGCGAACCTCGCGATCTGCACCAGCGCGAAGATGAAGGAATTGAACGAGGTGGCCGACCAGGCGCGCAAGCTGGGCGTCAAGGTCGTTGCGGAGAAGGCGGACGTGACCGACGGAGCCGCAGTCGCCGCTTTCGTGAAGAAAACCCGCGATCAGCTCGGCCGCGTCGACGTGGCCGTCAACATCGCGGGCTTCCGCGCCGAGACCAAGTTCCTCGAGGCCAGCTTCGAGGAATGGAGCCGCGCGATCGACGTCAACCTGACCGGGCCGTTTCACGTCTGCCGCGCCGTGCTGCCGCTCATGATCGAGCGCCGGTGGGGCCGGATCATCAATCTTTCGGGCGTATCACCGTACATGGGGGGCGGCGCCACCAAGGCCATGGTCAAGCTTGGCATCGTCGGCTTCACCCGCGGCATCGCACGCGAGTTCGCCGCTCACGAGATCACGGCCAACTGCATAGGCCCGGGCACCATAGGCCGCAGCGAAAAGGATGCGCATGAAAGCGAAAAGGAGGTGCGCCCGTCGCAGCCGATACGCAGAATGGGCCGGCCCGAGGAAGTGACCTCGCTCATGCTGCACCTCGCCAGCGAGAACGCGGCCTATATCACCGGGCAGTCGTATCTGGTGAACGGCGGCCAGTATTTCCAGTAGGCCGGGCGATGATCGCGAAGAGCAAAGCGAAACCCGCGAGCACCGAGGCGCCGGCCTGCGCCAATCCCGACTTCAACCCGCGCCAGCCCAGGCTGAGAGTGCCTGCCCGTTCCTGTGACACGCACGCGCACATCATGGGTCCCGCCTCGCGCTACGCGTATTCCCCGGCGCGAATCTACACTCCGCCGGACTGCCTGCTCCCCGATTACCTGCACATGCTCGACACGCTCGGCGTCGAGCGCGCGGTGCTGGTGCAACCCAGCGTCTATGGCACCGACAACACGGCGATGCTCGACGCGATGAAGGCGGCGGGCGGGCGCATGCGCGGCGTCGCGGTCGTTGCGGAGGATGTGTCGGACACGGAGCTGCAGGAACTCAACGCCGCGGGCGTGCGGGGCGTGCGCGTCAACATCGTCGACGTGAAGGACCGCAAGCCCGGCACCCTGCCGATGCCCGCATTGAAGGCGCTCGCGCAGCGCATCGCGCCGCTTGGCTGGCACATGGAACTGCTGATGCATGCGGACGAGTTTCCCGATCTCGACCTTACGTTCGCCGATTTCCCGGTGGACATCGTGCTGGGCCATCTCGGGTATCTGACGATCGGAAAGACCCCGGACGATCCGGGGTTCCAGGCGCTGCTGCGGCTGATGAAAAGCGGGAAGGCGTGGGTGAAGCTGACCGGCCCGTATCGCATCACCGCGGCGCAGCTCCCCTACCCCGACACGGTGCCATTCGCCCGAGCGCTGCTCGAAGCCAACCCCGAGCGCGTGCTCTGGGGCACCGACTGGCCGCACGTGATGCTGAAAGGCTCGATGCCCAACGACGGCCAGCTCGCCGACGTGCTTCTGGACTGGATACCCGACACCAAATTGCGCGAGCAGGTGCTGATGCGCAATCCGGCGAAGCT
>CAZQJF010000131.1:2170-7541 GCA_964593735.1 uncultured Streptomycetaceae bacterium
TAGTTTCCCCCGCGTTTATCTGCGGTTCAATACCGGTCACCGGTCACGCAACATCATGATCGCGCGAACGCTTCCATCGTCAACGCCCGGTCCGGGAACGCCTTGAGTATCGCCTTGTCTTCGGTCACGAGCGGCGCAGCCAACGCGCTTGCAAGCGCGACAAACTCCGCATCGTAGGCAGTGAGCGTGCTGTGGACGACTACATCGAGAACGAGGTCGTCGGGGATGATGTGCTCGCTCCCGGACAGCGCCCGATCGGCCGCCCCGAGTATTGCGGCGACCTGCGATCGCGACAGGAGCCCGCGCCGGAGGTATGCCGTCAGCACATTACGCAACTCCGAGCGCCACAGGATCGGAACGTGCCAGTCGGGATCCCGTTGTCGGACCGCTTGCGCGATCCCGGTATGCTGGCCCCGCACCCAGCAATAGTGGATAACATTGGTGTCGACCACAATCACTTCAGGCCTTTACGCTTGTAGCGGTCGCCGATCCGATGGTTCACGACGGGAAGTTGTCCGGTAAAGGCCCTTAATTCGCGCACGAGCTTTGCGCGATCCACCGGCGGAACGGACACATCTCGCTCGAGTCTCGCCAGAATTTCGCTGTTCAGGCTGCGGCGGTTCTTTCCCGCGCTCTCCTTGAGGAGGGCATGGAGATCCTCCGGAATGTTCTTGAGCGTCAGCGTGGGCATGGCTTTCTCGTGGAACCAAAATGGAACCACCTTAGGTTAATCCTCTGTTTCACCCCCTGTCAATCGCGCCGCCCTCCTGCACGCGTCGGCGCGGCGGCAAGCGCGTTCTCCGATATCCATTTCCTGCGCCTGTTCGATCCTCCCGCTCACCGCCGCGACAGGACCGCAAGCACCTCGGCCAGTTTGTCGAGCGTGCCCTGTTCCGGCATCTGCAGCCGCAGGTAGCGGCGGCCGGTCCCGGGGTCGGTTTCCAGTAACGGATGCCCGCCGGCGCTGTTGCCTGATGCAGGCGCCTGCGCTGCCGAGAGAAGTTGCGTCACCGCCTTCAATCCGGCGCCGATCAGTTCCTGCCACGCCTCGCCGGCCCGCGCCCCTTCGCCCGCAGGCTGAGGCGGCGCTGCCACGGCGACCGCCGTCTCGACCATGGTGTCTTGCGCCCCCCGCGCCTCGGTATGGTCCGCGGCCGATTCCGGCGCGGAAGGCTCCTCGACCTGCGGCGGGCCCATGCCGCCCGTGGCCTTTTCGACGCCTTCGATGAAGCGCGCAAGGCGCGATCCACCGAGGGACACTTCGGTCTGGCCTCCATCCAGCACGCCGGCGAAGAGCGCCTTCTTGAATCCCAGCAGGGAAAGCATGCCCTCCTCGATGGTGCCCTGCGCGATGAAATTCACCACTTGCACGTTCTTACGCTGGCCCATGCGATGCACGCGCGCGATGCGCTGTTCGAGCACCGCCGGATTCCACGGCTGATCCATGTTGATGACCGTGGCGGCGTGTTGCAGGTTCAAGCCGACGCCGCCCGCGTCGGTCGAGAGGAAAACGCGGCATGAGGGATCCTGGCGAAAGCGCTCCACGAGCCCCTTGCGTTTTTCCGTGGGCACCCCGCCGTGGAACAGCACGTGCTCCCATCCGTGCCTGGCGAGCCGCCGCGCGATCACTTCGTGTGTGCCCACCCATTGACTGAAGACCACGGCCTTCGCATCCGGGTCCTCGAACAAATCGTCCAGCACGGCTACCAGTTCGTCGGCCTTGACCCCGTGATCGGTCTCGTGGTCGAGCAGCCAGGTGCTGTTGCACGACATGCGCATGTTCTGCAGCGCACAGGTGAGCACGCGCTGCTCGGCTTCGGATAGATAGCGGAACCGCCGCCACTTCGCGACAATGCGCGCGACGGTCTCCCGGTTCTCCTCGTGCAGGTCCAGCTGCTGCGGGGTCATGGGAACGAATACATTCTTGTCGATTCGTTCCGGCAATTGGGTGAGCACCTCGGACTTGCGCCGCCGGATCATCACCGGGGCGAGGGTCCGCGCGACCCCGTCGAGGTTACGGTAGCCGATGACGCGCCCGCCTTCGTCGCGCACCTGGTGCTCGTGGAGCATACGCCAGGTCGGACCCAACCGATGCCGGTCGACGAACTGGACGATGGAGATCAGCTCCTCCAGCCGGTTCTCCAGGGGCGTGCCCGTCAGCACGAAGGCGTACGGGCTGTCGATGCGCTTCAGTGCCCGCGCTGCGATCGTATTCCAGTTCTTGATGCGCTGCGCCTCGTCGGCGATCACGATGTCCGGGGACCATCGCCGAATGAGCTCGGAGTCGCGTGCGATCGTGTCGTAGGCGGCGATCTTCCATGCGCCTGCTGCCGCATACAGTTGTCTACGCGACGCCGGGCCCCCGCCGATGACCACGGCCTGGTGCCCGCTGAAACGCGCGAGCTCGATCTCCCACTGGTGCTTGAGCGAAGCGGGACAGATCACCAGCACGCGCTCGGCGCCAAGATGCCGGGCGAGTATCTCCGCCGCCGCGATCGCCTGCACTGTCTTGCCCAGCCCCATGTCGTCGCCCAGGAGACAGCGCCCGGCGCGCGCCGCGAAAAGCGCGCCCTCCGACTGGTACGGGTGCAACGGCTCCTTGAGCAACCGCCGCAGCGCGGCGCTCCGCGCGCCGTCCGGAAACACCTTCTCGAGCAGCGCTTCCCGCCGTTCCGCGTCCCGCACCTGGGCGATGAAAGCGAGCGCGTCATCGTATACGCGTAACTCGTGTCCGTTGCGGGCCTGCGCGAGCAGCGCATCGAGCCGCGAGAATCGCTCCGGCGGAAGCGACCAGCCGGCATTGGCGTCGAACACACGGGCGGCGGCGGAGCGCAATTGCGGGGGACACCGATCTCCGGGCCGGAAATGCACGGTGCGTTGCGCGCCGTAGCGGAGGTAGATCTCGCTGTATGGCGGGCGGAATCCCTTCCTGAGCGCAGCGCGTCCCCCTCGCTTGCGCTCCAGGCGGGGGAGCGTGAACTCGATGTGCTTGCACGTCCCGAGATCGTTCGTGGCGAAGTCGGGGCAGGAGCAATAGTTCTCGCCCGGGTGCGCGCCGCGTATCGCGACGCGGTAACTCCCGCCGGTGTCCGGATTGGTCACGCGGAACTCGGAGAACACCGGCTCGTTGCCGATGTTTTCCAGGCGGAATTTCTGCTCGCGGCCGAACTGGCGCCGCAGGGCCGCCTGCCAGGCGCCCGGTTCGGCGCCATCCGGCGGGTACAGGCGGGAAACCCTGACGTCGCTCCGCGCCCCCCTTTTCTTGCCCGCTCGCGCGGCGGAACGCTCTGGATCACGACTATTGCGGCGTTTCATTCTCGACAGTCCTTCAGAAAAGTTCGCCCTCCCGCTCGGGCGTGGATTTCTTGCGGCGAGACGACGCTCCAAAAACCGCTTCGCCCCACCGGGACAGGAATGCGGTGACGAAGGCGTGCTCTCGCGCCGGCTCGACCGCGAGGGGCGCGAGCGCGAGGGCGACGGAGAGGGCGATGTGGTAGCCCTCGGACCGGGAGGCAGCGGCGCGACGGAAAGCGGGATGCGCGCGATTGATGAAGACGGTGGATTCCACGAGGCGGCCGAGCTCGGCATCGCCAGGGCGCTCCTCGAATTGGATTGCCAGCCCGAGCCTCAGCGGTCGGCGTCGCGCTCCCGGCTTCGGCAGCGCCGCGCTGCCCTCCGTCGATACGTCGTTCGGAGGCGGGACTGCGGCATTTTCCTGCCCCTCCTGCGGCGGCGCCGCTTCTCCGCCCGCGGGCGTTCCAGCGCTACCGCCTGCTGGCTCTACCTGTTCCGCATCGGTCCCTGACCCCGCGGGACCAAATCCCGGCCCGTCACCGACACCGGCGCGCGGCGCCAGCGGCAAACGCTGCTGGCCCCCGCGCCGCTGGTCGACGAGCGCGGCGAGCAGCGGAAATCCTTCGCTCAGCTCAAGGAGCACCCGCTCGAGATCGCGCTCCAACGCGCGGGCCGCGCGCGGCCGGCCAGACTCGGGTTGCTCGCGAGCGTCGCCCCACAACGCGAGTTGACGCTGGACCGCTTCCTGGATGGCCTTGCGGGCGGAGAGATAGACCGCGCCGCGCGGACCCGTGCGTATGAAATCGCCCTTGTTGAGGGTCAGCGCGGCCGCGAGCATCGGAACTTCGATCAAACCGCCGATCCTTTCGGGCGCGTTGGGTGAGATTCCAAGCCAGTCCCAGCCGCGCTTGATGATCTTGCCGTAGGTGCTGACGGCGATTCCGCGCTCGTCCTCCGCGAGCGGGGCCGAATCCCGGAACAGATACCCCGCGGCGGAAGGCTTGCGCTTGCGCCCCGTGCGGATGGCGAGCGGCGCCGTCTCGGACGCACGGCAGGGCTGCTTGTGCAGCGCGTCCGCGTTCACTTCGAAAGCGATGCCGCGCGGATACAGCGGCGCGAGTATCTCATCGCAGGCGGGATCGACGAGCGGCTGGTAGTGACGCCGGACGGCCGCCTCAACGAATCCGCGGTCGGTCAGGGGCGAGAGCGCATCAGAGAGATGAAGCCGCACCGCCGTGCCTCGCTCGGAGAGCATGCCCGGCGGTGGCACCCACCGCCACGGCGCGCGGTGCCGCGACAGCAGATGCCAGCTCGTGGCCACGTGCGTCTTGCCGCGGCGCGTCTCAGTGACGACTTCCTTGCACGCCAGCAAGCCCAGCTTGATACCGACCCCCGCGAATCCTATGCCCTGCCCTCTCGCCTTGGTGCTCGCGGCAAGATCGTGGTAGCGCCGCAGATCCCGGCGCGCCATGCCCGAGCCGTTATCCGAAACGGTCAGGGTCGCTTCGGCGGGATCTGCCGTGATCCGGATTCGATCCGCGCCCGAATCCAATGAATTGGCGAGCACCTCGGTGAGTATGGTTTCTTCGATCGAGCCCGGGTACGCATCGCGCAGGTCTTCGAGCAGGTGCAGCAGATCGACACGGGTCTCCGCCATGGTGGAACTACCTGAGCAAGCCGATTTCCCGCATGTACTTCAGTACGCCGGGATGAATCATGTCGCGTGTCGGGGCGGCCGCAAGCGTGTTCTCCAGCGTGGACTCCTGCGCCTGGTCGATCTTCCTGGCGAGCGCCGCGTGGCCCTTGTGCAAGGCCTTCGCCAGCCGATAGGCGACCTCGTCAGGCAGGGAAGCTCGCGCCAGCACGAACGGCCACGAACCGACCGAATCGACCGATCCCTTCTGCCCCGGGTAGCTTCCGTCCGGCAGCGTGGCCTGCTTGAGAAACGAGTGCTTCGCCATGATGCGCTTGATCTCTTCGGCGCTCGGCCCGATGAAGCGGCCGCCGGCCGGGCCCCTGGCGATCGCCATGAACGGCGGCCAGCCGACGCCGCCGCCCCACATCGCCGCGGCGCGCC
>CAZQJF010000132.1:0-7496 GCA_964593735.1 uncultured Streptomycetaceae bacterium
GTTGAGCTACTGACGAAAGCGTACGCACACTCACCGGCTTGCGTACGTGTCGAGGCGGCGCTAGAATGACCGTAACCTCCACAGCGGATTTTGACCATGGCCATCACGGCAACCAAGCTCAGGTCCGACCTCTATCGTGTGATCGAGGAAGTCATCAGGGACGGTGTTCCGGTCGAAGTCGAATTGCGCGGCAAGAAGGTCAGGATCGTGCCCGCGGAACCTCGCGACAAGCTCGCCAATCTCGTGAGAAGGCCCGGTGTCATCATCGGCGACGCCGGCCGTATCGCTCGAGTCAAGAGTTTCGACGAAGCAAAATGGCGTGGGAAATGGCGTAAGCGCCTGAAATGAGCGTTTATCTCGATACGCACGTCGCGCTCTGGCTCTATGCCGGACAGATCGAACGTATCAGCAAGCGTGCTGCCGTCCTGCTCAACGCTGAACAGCTCAGCATCAGCCCGGTTGTCCTGCTGGAACTGCAGTATCTGCAGGAAATCGGGCGGCTTTCAGTGATGCCGCGGACCGTGGCCGGAGACTTGAAGCAGCGTCTGGGCGCTGCTGTTGTAGATCGATCCATGCAGGAGGTCATGGAACGCGCGCTCCATCTGAGCTGGACGCGCGACGTTTTCGACCGACTGATCGTCGCTCAAGCGTCGCTCGATGGTGCCGGGCTGTTGACAACGGACCGGCTGATACGAAAACACTATCCGAAAGCCTTCTGGTAGGGCATCGAAAGGCGTGGACATCGTCGTTGACATCGGGGATCGACATCTGATTTGCACTTTCTCGGTGTCCTCGGCGCCTCTGCGGTGAGATCCTAGTGGATTTCAACGTCACAGCGACTGACGGCGCCGCGCGCCGCGGCGTGCTGACGCTGCCGCACGGGCGCGTGGACACGCCCGCCTTCATGCCGGTGGGCACTTACGGCACGGTCAAAGCGATGAGCCCGCGGGAACTGGAGGAGGGAGGCGCCCGGATCGTTCTGGGCAACACGTTTCACCTGTGGCTGCGGCCCGGGCTGGACGTGATCGAAGCTCACGGCGGGCTGCATCGCTTCATGGGCTGGAACGGCCCCATCCTCACCGATTCCGGCGGCTACCAGGTATACAGCCTTGGGCCGCTGCGCAAGATCACCGAAGAGGGGGTCAGGTTCCAGTCGCCGGTGAACGGCGATCCGTGTTTCCTCACGCCGGAAGAATCGCTGCGTATCCAGCGCGCGCTGAATTCCGATATCGCGATGGTATTCGACGAATGCACGCCCTACCCGGCGGAATTCGGGCAGGTGCGCGATTCGATGCGGCTGTCGCTGCGCTGGGCGGAGCGGTCGAAGCGTGCGCACGAAGGCAACCGCAACGCGCTCTTCGGGATCGTGCAGGGCGGCATGCACGAGGAATTGCGCGAGGAGTCGCTGGCGGGCCTGGCGGCGATCGGTTTCGACGGCTATGCGATCGGCGGACTTTCGGTCGGAGAATCGAAAAGCGACATGACCCGCATCGTCGGGCATACGGCGCCGCGTCTCGCCGCGGATCGCCCGCGCTACCTCATGGGGGTAGGCACCCCGCACGACATTGCGGCGGCGGTCGCGGCGGGCATCGATCTCTTCGATTGCGTGCTCCCGACGCGCAACGCGCGCAACGGGTGGATATACACCCGGCGCGGCGTGATCAAGCTGCGAAACGCGCGCTACCGGAGCGACCTCGAGCCGCTCGATCCGGAATGCGGCTGCCATGCCTGCCGCAACTTCACGCGCGCCTACCTGCATCATTTGCAACGGGTGAACGAAATCCTCGGCGCGCGGCTGAATACGCTGCACAATCTTCACTACTACCAGGAGCTCATGCGGGAAATTCGCTCGGCGATCGAGCAGCGGAGGCTGGCCGAACTGGTTTCCGCATTGAAACCGCAGGCGCGCGGAGAATCGTGATAATATTCCCGTCTTTTCAGAGACCTGCCTCTGAACTCTGAGGCCTGCGGACGACTTCCATGTTGATCAATCCAGCTTACGCTCAAGGCACCGGCATCGCAGGTGGGGGTTTTGAAAGCATGATCCTCATCGTGCTCATGTTCGGCGTGCTCTATTTCCTGATGATCCGGCCGCAGATGAAGCGCGCGAAGGAGCACAAGACGATGATAGAGGCGCTGCAAAAAGGCGACGAGGTGATTGCGGGCGGCGGCGTGGTCGGCCGCATCACCAAGGTCAGCGAGAACTACGTCACCGTGGAGATCGCCCCCAGCGTCGAAGTGCAGATGCAGCGTCCCGCCGTGCAGCTCGTGCTGCCCAAGGGCACCATCAAGAACCTTCAATAGGGACCAGGGGCTGGGGACTAGAGACTGGGTGCTTCTGCTGTCGGGCGCCTGCCACGTAACCACTCCCTAGTCCCTAGCCTCTAATCCCGAGTCCCTGGTCTCAATGAACCGCTATCCCACCTGGAAGTACGTCATCATCGGCCTGGCGCTGTTGTTCGGGTTGATCTACACGCTGCCGAACTTTTATGGCGAAGCGCCGGCGGTGCAGGTGTCGCCGGTCAGGGCAACGCTCAAAGCCGACGAGGCATTGCTCAAGCGCGTCGAGGACGCGCTGCAGAAGGGCGCCATCCCGGACAACGGCACGTTTCTCGACGCAACCGGCGTCAAAGTCCGTTTCACCGACACCGATACCCAGCTCAAGGCCAAGGACCTGCTGCAGGCCCGGCTGGGCGAGGACTACGTCGTTGCGCTGAATCTCCTGTCCAACACGCCGGTCTGGCTGGAGGCGATCGGCGCGAAGCCCATGTACCTCGGGCTCGATCTTCGGGGCGGCGTGCACTTCCTGTTGCAGGTGGACATGAGGGCGGCGCTCACGAAGAAGATGGAGGCCTCCGGCAACGACATTCGCAGCGGGCTGCGGGACAAGCGTATTGCCTACGCCGGAGTGACGCGCGAGGGCAATACCGTGATTGCGCGATTCCGGGACAGCGCGGCGCGTGACAAGGCCATGGACGAGATAGCGCGGAGCATGCCCGATCTGGAGTTGAAGACCGTGGACGAGGGCAGCGATTTGCGCATGACTGTCACCCTCAAGCCGGACGCGCAGCGGCGCACCATGGACTTCGCGCTCCAGCAGAACATCACCACGCTGCGCAACCGCGTCAACGAGCTGGGGGTGGCGGAACCCATCATCCAGCAGCAGGGCGCGGAACGCATCGTCGTGCAGCTGCCGGGAGTGCAGGACACCGCGAAGGCGAAGGACATCCTGGGCCGCACCGCAACGCTCGAGGTGCGCATGGTGGATGACGAGGCCTCCTCCAATCCGGCGGCGATGCAGGCCGCGGCGGCGGGGCAGGTGCCTTTCGGTACCGAGCTTTACGTCGAGCGCGGCGGCTCACCGCTTCTGGTAAAGAAGCAGGTGGTGCTGACCGGCGACCGCATCAACGACGCGCAGCCGGGATTCGATAACACCACCGGCGAGCCCGCGGTCCACATCACTCTCGACGGCACCGGGGGGCGGATCTTTCAACAGGTTACGCGCGAGAGCGTGGGCAAGCGCATGGCGATCCTCCTGTTCGAAAAGGGCAAGGGAGAAGTGGTGACCGCACCCGTCATCCGTTCCGAGATCCCCGGCGGCCGCGTTCAGATCAGCGGGCGCATGACCACGCAGGAAGCCGCCGACGTGTCGCTGTTGTTGCGGGCGGGCGCGCTCGCCGCGCCGATGGAAATCATCGAAGAGCGCACGGTCGGGCCTTCGCTGGGCGCCGAGAACATCCGCATAGGCTTCCACTCGATGTGGGTAGGATTTGCCCTGATCGCGGGCTTCATGGTCGTCTACTACCACCTGTTCGGCGTCATCTCGATCATCGCGCTGGCGGCGAACCTGCTGTTCCTCGTGGCGCTGCTCTCGATGCTGCAGGCCACGCTCACGCTGCCCGGCATCGCGGCCATTGCGCTGGCGCTGGGTATGGCGATCGACGCCAACGTTCTCATAAACGAGCGCGTGCGCGAGGAGCTGCGCAACGGCAACACCCCGCAGGCGGCCATCTACGCCGGCTACGATCGCGCATGGAATACGATTTTCGATTCGAACGTGACGACGCTGATCGCCGGCCTGGCCCTGTTCCTGTTCGGCTCCGGCCCGGTGAAAGGGTTCGCCGTCGTGCACTGCCTCGGGATACTGACGTCCATGTTCAGCGCCGTGATGCTCTCGCGGGGCATCGTCAATCTTTACTACGGCCGCCAGCGCAAGCTCGAGAAGGTTTCGATCGGGCAGGTGTGGCGGCCGCAGGCGGCCGCCAAGGGATGAAGGCGGAAAGATGAAGGCCGAAGGCGAAAGGCAAAAGGCGAAAGGGGCACGTTCCCGCAGTGCGGGAGTACCTTCATCCCTCATCCCTCATCCCTCATCCCTCATCCTTCGGCGACGCTAGGAGCAAGAATGGAGTTCTTCCGTATCAAGCGCGATATCCCGTTCATGCGCCATGCGCTGGTGTTCAACGTGATCTCGCTCATCACGTTCCTGATCGCGGTGGGTTCTCTTGCGATCAAAGGCCTGCACTTCGGGGTGGATTTCACCGGCGGGACGGTGATGGAGCTGAACTATCAGCAGCCGCCCGAGATCTCGCAGATACGTGAGGCGATGACCCGGCTCGGCTTCACCGACGCCTCGGTGCAGAATTTCGGCACTGCGCGCGACGTCCTGATCCGCCTGCCCGTGAAGCAGGGAGTCACCGGCGCCAGGTTGAGTGACCAGGTCTTCAATCACGTCTGCCAGGGGGAAGCCTCGAGAGCCAAAGCTTCGTTCGACACGGTTTGCCCGCAGGCCGTACGCTCGTACTGCGAGCGTCGCGGCAAGGAACCCGACCCCGCCCGGTTCGACCAGCAATGGAAAAGCGATGGCGGTCCGGACTACGATTGCGCCAGGGCCCTGGCAAAGCGTGATGACCAGGCAATGGTGAGCCTGAGGCGGGTCGAGTTCGTCGGGCCGCAAGTGGGAAAGGAGCTGTTCGAGGCCGGCGCGCTCGCGCTGCTCTTCGTGTCGCTTGGCATCGTCGCCTATCTCGCGCTGCGCTTCGAATGGAAGTTCGGGGTATCGGCGATCATCGCCAATCTCCACGACGTGGTCATCATCCTCGGCTTCTTCTCGCTCTTCCAGTGGGAGTTTTCGCTGCCGGTGCTCGCCGCAGTGCTGGCCGTCCTGGGTTATTCCGTGAACGAGTCGGTGGTGGTCATGGACCGGGTGCGGGAGAATTTCCGCAACCGCCGGTTCCGCAACATGCCGACGCCGCAAGTCATCGACAATGCCATTACCGCGACGATGTCGCGCACCATCATCACCCACGGGTGCACCCAGCTCATGGTGCTCTCGATGCTGTTGTTCGGCGGCGAGACGCTGTTCTATTTCGCGCTCGCGCTCACCATCGGCATCTGCTTCGGCATCTATTCCTCGGTGCTGGTCGGCAGCCCGCTGCTGATGTGGCTCGGCCTGCGCCGCGAGGACCTGGTCAAGCCCGAGGCTGAGAAGAAGGCCGCCGAGGGGACGGTCTGATGAAGGATCGGAGTCGCGTCCGTATTTTTCCCTCACCCTCGATCCCTCTCTCCCGAAGGGAGAGGGAGGACGAGCCCTTCTCCCCCCGGGAGAAGGGTTGGGATGAGGGAGACTGGTCGGCTATCTGGAATTCCTCTCCACCTTCGTCGACATCGTCCTGAACCTGGACCGCCACCTGCAGTGGGTGGTCGCTAATTACGGCGTCTGGATCTACGTGATCCTGTTCGCCATCATCTACTGCGAGACCGGCTTCGTGGTGACGCCTTTCCTTCCCGGGGACTCGCTGCTGTTCGTTGCGGGAGCGCTCGCCGCGGCCGGCGACATGTACATCCACGGATTGTTCGCGACGCTGGCGGCGGCGTCGTTCCTCGGGGACAACACCAATTACTGGATCGGCCGCTACGTCGGACCGCGGGTGTTCAAGCGCGAGCGCTCGCGGTTGTTCAATCCCGAGCACCTGCGCCGCACGCAGCGCTTCTACGAGAAGTACGGGGCCAAGATGATATTCCTCGCCCGCTTCATGCCGATCGTGCGCACTTTCGCGCCCTTCGTCGCCGGCATCGGGCGCATGCGCTACGAAACATTCCTGTTCTTCAGCTTCGCCGGGAGCATTGCCTGGGTCGGCTCGCTCGCCTACGCGGGCTATTTCTTCGGCAACGTGCCGTGGGTGAAGCAGAACCTCACGCTGGTCATCGTGATCATCGTTCTCGTGTCGATCCTGCCCGGCATCATCGAGTACCTGCGGCACCGCTCCGCGGTGAAGCGCAAAGGATAGCCACGGAAACACACGGAAAGCACCGAAAATAAAGCAAAATGCGTGATCCGTGATCCGTGATCCGGTACGGCAACTGCGTGAGCGGTCGCTCGTGATCTGCTCCGTGGCCACCTTCGCCCTGAGGTCTACGAGTTAAGGATTACGCGTCACGCTCTTGGAAACGTCCGATCACGGATCACGGATCACGCTTTTCGACGGTTCACTCGGCCTTGAGGCCGGCCTCGCCGATCACCTTCCGCCAGCGGGCGGTGTCTTCCCGGATGAGCCTGGCGAAGGTGTCGGCCGCCGCGCCGCCCGGCTCGAAACCCTGCTCGACCAGCGCCTCGCGCACCTCGGGCGCGCGCAGGGCAGAGCCAATCTCGCGGGCGAGCAGGCCGGTCACCGCGCCGGGCGTTTGCGACGGAACGAATACGCCCACCCACAACGAGACGTGAAAACCGGGAAACCCCGATTCCGCGACCGTCGGTGTCTGGGGCAGGGCTGAAATCCGCGCACGGCTGGTGACCGCGAGCGCGCGCAACTTCCCGGCCCTGACCTGGGGCAGAGTAGCCGGGATGGTGCTGACATTCAATTGGATGCGGCCCGCCAGCAGATCCATGACCGCAAGGTTGGACCCCTTGTAGGGCACGTGCACCATGTCGAAGCCGGCCGCTTTCTTCAGGAGCTCACCGGTGAGATGGCCGAGGCTGAAATTGCCCACCGAAGCGTAGGACACCTTGCCGGGATTCGATCGCGCGTAGGCGGCGAACGCCTGGACGCTCGTTGCCGGCACCCCGGGATGCGTCGTCAGGAAATAGGGGGCGTCGCCGAGGAGCGCGACCGGCGCGAAGTCCCTGACTGGATCGTAGGGAAGCCTGGGATTGAGTATCGCGGCGAGCGCGTGGGTGGTCGTCGTGCCCAGCGTCCAAGTATGGCCGTCGGGCGTGGCGCGCGCCACCGTCTCGACCCCTATCGTGCCGCTGGCGCCCGAGCGGTTGTCGATCACGATTTGCTGGCCCAGGGGCTCGATCAGCCGCTGAGACACCAGCCGCGCCACGACGTCGGTCGTCGTGCCAGGCGGGAACGGAACGACGAAGCGGATGGGCCGCGCCGGAAACGCCGGTTGCGCAGCCTGTGCGCCCCACCCCAACGACAGTTGAACCGCCAAGGCGCCAAGAAAAGCGACAACTGAACCGCCAAGACGCCAAGGCCGCCAAGAAAGACAAATCA
>CAZQJF010000133.1:0-7486 GCA_964593735.1 uncultured Streptomycetaceae bacterium
TCCAGCTCGCGGAACAACCCATCCCACGCGCCGTCCTTGAAATGCACGTTGCGGGGCAGCTCGATAGCACACGAGCGCACCCGCTGCGTGTCGGGATCCAGACCCGGCAGGGCCGTGCCTTCCCGGTTGGCCTTCGCGGCTTTCAGCAGCAGCCGGCGCGTCATGATGATGCCGTTGTCGGTCGAGCAGAGATTCTCCCTCGTGCGGTCCTGGACGGGCCCCATGCTTTCCTGCAGCGAAGCATCCTGCATTGCGATGCCCTCGATGCCGCTGTAATTCACCCCGGACTTCTGCGTGGCACGGTCCATGAGGTAGTCGTTATCCTTGTTGGCGAGAGGAACGAACGTTCCGGGCACGTATTTCACGTGTATCCCCTTCCCGTCCTTCATCGCCTGCCTTTCCGGCGCGGTCAGCGCGCGGCCGGGGTGATAGTTGATGGACCACGCCCAGCAGCGCTCGTCGTCGATCGGCACCCAGGCGTGGCCGCCGATCGGATGGCCCGCGCGCGGCGGGATGAGCGTATGGCACGGCATGATGAACGGCGTGATCCGCCAGTACCAGCGGTCGTTATCCGCCTGGCGGCGCGCTCCGATAAGAAGCCCGCCATCGTATTCGACGACCTCGAAGTGCGGCATGCGGTCGCGCAGGTTGTACTCGTTCGCGCGACTGCCCGTGAACAGCGGATCCCGGTTGAGCGAACCCCCGTGCAGGAACGACACGTGGCTCGAGTCTATGCCGCCTTCGATCGCCTGCAGATAGTTGGACTCCTGCAGGCGCTTGGAGACGAAGCGGCGCTCGGGCGCTACCCGCGTCCATTCGAGCGCCGGGGGCGAGGGCTTCAGCTCCGGCGCTCCCATGTAGGTCCAGATCACGCCGCCCAGCTCGATGCAGGGATAGGACTTGAGCTTGATGCGGGAACGCATGCCGGTCTCTTCCGCCTCCGAGGGCAGGTCGACGCACTGGCCGGTCACATCGTACTTCCAGCCGTGATAGGGACAGCGCAGGCCGCATTCTTCGTTGCGGCCGAACCAGAGCGAGACGCCGCGATGCGCGCAGAACTCGCTGACGAGCCCCATGCGGCCCTGCGTGTCGCGAAAGGCGACGAGCTTTTCGCCGAGCAACTGCACGCGCACCGGCGGGCCGTCCGGCACGGCGATCTCCTCGGCCAGCAGCGCCGGTATCCAGTAGCGGCGAAACAGGTCCCCCAGCAAGGTACCGGCGCCGGTGCGGGTCAACTGCTCGTTCTGCTCGCGGGTCAGTGCCATGTCGAGTACTCCTTCAAGTGCAATTGAAATGCAGCCACGGAAACACAGGCGACCATGCCGCGAACCGCGCTGCCCGCCATGCCGGCATGAGTGTCCGCCCGTGCGTATGGTCGTCATTCCTCGTGCTCGCGCGGATCGATACACACCTTTCCATCCATCACGTGCACTTTCCAGCACTTGAGCGGCTCCGTGGCCGGCGCGCAGGTCGCGCGACCGCTCGATATGTGAAACCGTCCCTGGTGAAAGGGACACTCGATCTCGTCATCCACGATGTACCCTTCCGACAGGTAGCCCGGCCCGTGGGTGCATTCGTCCTGCGTCACGTAGAGCGTTCCTCCCACGTTGTAGACCGCGTACGCGCAACCCTGTGCTTCGGCACGCAGTACGCTGCCGGGCGCTACCTCACACGCGTCGCACAGCGATATCATTTCGTCGTCGCTCATGGTGGCCATTCTACCGGCAAAAATCCGGCTGATCTCCCCGCTCGGCCCCGCGCAGTATCGTGGTTCAGCCGCCACGGGAAAACGGTATATTAGCGGCTGTCACCTCGTATCCGAGAGCGCGTGAAACGCATAACTATCCTTGCCGGCGCATTCCTGTGTGCCTTCCTGTTGATTCCGGGCGTGCCTGCCGCGGCGCAGCAGAAAGGCGACAACTATCCGGCGAGACCCGTGCGCTGGGTGGTCCCGTACGCGGCCGGCGGGCTGCCCGATGCCATCGTGCGCATTGCGGCGCCGAGAGTCCTGGAGGATCTTGGGCAGCAGCTCGTCATCGACAACCGCGGCGGCGCGGGCGGCATCGGCGGCTCGGAGATCGTGGCGCGCGCCGCCCCCGATGGCTACAGTTTTCTGGTAGCCGATGTCGGCCAGCTCGCGATCAACCAGTTTCTGTACGCCAGGCTCCCGTACAACCCTGCCAAGGACTTCAGGCCCGTCAGCTTGCTCGCCACCTCGGTCCTGTACCTCGTCGTAAACAATTCGGTGCCGGTGAGGAATTTCAGCGAGCTGGTCGCGCACGTCAAGGCCAGACCCGGGCAATTGAACTACGGCTCATCCGGCATCGGCAGCATCCATCATCTGTCCACCGAAGCATTGAAGAGCGCTTTTGGACTCAATCTGGTACACGTCCCCTACAAGGGCACCGGAGAAGCCATACCCGCGCTGCTCGGCGGCCAGGTGGCCATCGCTTACGCGGCCCTGCCGTCGATCGAGGCGCACATCAAGTCCGGGCGCATCAAGGCCGTCGCGGTCAGCTCGAGCAGGCGCACTACACGGATGCCGGACGTGCCGACGGTCGCCGAGGCGGGCAGTCCCGACTACGAATTTACGCCGATGATCGGGCTGGTCGCCCCGGCGGCCACTCCCACTCCCTTAGTGGCCCGGATGCACACAGCGATCGCGAAGGCGATGCAGGCGCCGGACGTCGTGCGGCGCTTTACCGAGCTCGATATCGAGCCGGTCGGCAGCACACCGGACGAATACGCCCGGCGTCTGCGCATCGCGGTCACGAAGTACGAGCATGCGGTGAAGGTTTCCGGAACGCGCATCGATAACTAAGAGGCGTCTCAGGTAGGGCGTCTCAGACACAAGCACGGCAACAGCTTCAACACGAAGCCACGAAGGGCACGAAGAAACGAAACTTGAATTCCCACGAACGCAAACGTCGTGGTTTCGTGTCCTTCGTGCTAAGGCTTTTCCCACCTCATCTGAGACATATCAGTTAAGCGTCGAAGAAAACGGTCTCGTTCTCCCCCTGCAGCACCACATTCCACCCGAATGCGTCGGGGTCGGATGGATCGCGCCTGGCAATGAGGGTCCCGGCGCGCGCGCCGCATCGAGCGAGCACCGGGTCGTGCGCGTTCGAGCCTTCGCCTTCGAAGTAGACGCGCGAAACGACCTGTTTCAGCAGCCCGCGCGAAAAGATCACAACGAGTATGTGCGGCGCCTGTGGCCGGCCGTCGGCCGCCGCGACCTGGCCCGGGACGACGGTGCGGATGGCATAGTGCCCGGCACCGTCCGTCATTACGCGACCGAAGCCGGAACACGTACTGCCCCGCGGCCCGCCGAAGCGACCGGCCGCGTCGGGCTGCCAGAACTCGATCAGAGAATCCGGCACGGTCTTGCCGGTGCCGTCGATAACCGCACCGCCCACGCGGATATGCCGACCCGGCGCGGAATCGGGAAAGAGGATCGCGCCTTCCTTCCAGCGCAGTCCGTCGGCGAAAAACGGGCCGATGGTCTGGGAGGGCGTGATGAGGAGTTCAGCCATTGGCCGGCGTGGCCTCGGGTCCGCGCAGGACGATGTCAAAAGCGTAGCCCAACGCCCATTCGGGTTGAGTCACTTCCATGTCGAAGCGCGAAACCAGGCGGTCGCGTGCGCGCTCGGAGGGTACGCTGTTGAAGATCGGGTCGTAGCCGAGGAGCGGGTCGTCCGGAAAGTACATCTGGGTCACCAGGCGCTGCAGCATCGTGTCGCCGAAAACCGAGAAATGAATGTGCGCCGGCCGCCAGGCGTTGTCGTGGTTGCGCCACGGATAGGCGCCGGGCCGGATCGTCGTGAACCGGTAACGGCCATCGGGGCCGGTCAGCACCCGGCCGCCGCCACGGAAATACGGATCGATCGGCGCGTCGTGATTGTCCGCTTCATGGTGATAGCGGCCGGCGGCGTTGCACTGCCATAGCTCGACCAGCGTGCCCGGAAGCGCATCGCCGTTCTCATCGAGCACCTGTCCGGTCACGATGATGCGTTGGCCGAGCGGTTCGCCCCCGTCTATCTGTTTGGTCAGATCGTCGTGATGCGGATAAAGCACCGTGTCGTCGAAACGGGGCCCGCTCATCTCGGTGGCGGCCGCTGGGATAGGCACGAGGCGCTGCTTCGGCGCGCGCTGGACGGTGCTGCCGTAGGCCGGGTACAGGAGCTCCGGGTGCGCCCCGATCGGAACTTTGCGTAGCTTCATGGCTTCTCCCGGGCTCGATCGCCGATTCTAGTCTAGCAGCCTGTCGGACTTGCCGCTCCGACAGGCTGCTAAATGCGAAACCACCCGCAGACCTGCAACTCGGTGGGGGAAACGACCGCCTTGGCCATCGATGAGAACACGAGCGGTGCCCAATTCATGTGGATCAGCAACGTCACCGCCAGAATGAACAGGAACGGCATCCGGTCAGAACCCTGACGAAACGGGCAAATACGATAAGATAGGTGGTTACAGTGTCGTACGTGCGGGCGAAAACAGAAGTGGTATTTTACTTGATCGTCGTGGGCGCCCGCCCGCGCTCCATCGAGATCCTTCAACAGGAGAGCCAGCATGCAGATCAGGAATGTCGGCGTCGTGAGTCCCGGTGACATGGGCCAGGCGATAGCGAGGCGAATCAAGGAGAGCGGCTTCAACGTCCACGCCGCGCTCGATGGGCGCAGCGAGCGCACCAGGGCTCTCGCGAAAGAGGCCGGACTTGCCGACTGCGGGTCGATGGAAAAGCTCGTCGCGACATGCGACCTTGTGATTTCGGTCATCAACCCCGGGGAGTCGCTCAACGTAGCCCGCCAGGTCGCAGCCGCGATGAAGGCCACCGGGCGCAGGATTGCGTTTGCCGACTTGAACGCCGTATCGCCCCAGACGGCGCGCGACGCGGATCGTCTCATCCGCGACGCGGGCGGCATGTTCATAGACGGCGGAATCATCGGTCCGCCGCCGCGCGGCGAGAAAGACCGGCCCCGCATCTACGTTTCAGGACCCGATGCCTACCTGTTCGAGCAGATCAAACACCCCAACCTCCAGGTGCGGGTGATGTCCGAGCGCATCGGCGACGCCTCGGGCGTCAAGATGTGTTATGCCGCGATGACCAAGGGCACGACCGCGCTCGCGGTCGAGTTGCTCGTGGCTGCACGCAAGCTGGGCGTGGAGCAGGCGCTGGAAAAGGAGCTGCGCGACAGCCGCAGCGACGTTTTCGACTGGCAGATGAAGAGCATCCCGAACATGCCGCCCAAGGCCTACCGCTGGGTGCCGGAGATGCAGGAAATCGCCAAGACCTTCGGCGAGCTCGGCATGACGCGGCGCATCTTCGAGGGCGCGACGGACATGTACGAGTTCATTGCCTCGACGCCGCTCGGGAAGGAAAGTCCCGAGCAGTCGCGCAAAGCCGGACGCAACGGGCTCGACGTGACGCGCGAAATCGCGGATGGGAAGTAAGCTGGTTACAGTGACTGATACGGCGTGACTGGTGCTGCGTGACTGATACGGCGTGACCGATAGAGCGTAAACACAACGGTTTTTGGCAATAACAGTCACGCTTCACCAGTCACGAACTATCAGTCACGCCCTATCAAACCCTGAACATCGACCGCCGGTCGCGCTCGAATTTGATGATATCGGCGGGGTGCTCCAGCCGGCTGCTCCCGACACGGATCTCGCCGCTGCCCTCGAGCAGCAGCTCACGGCGCAGCACGTGCAATTCGTCGCCGTTTTCGAGCGCCACGAAAGTGCCGTTGGTGCTGTGATCGAACACGTAGAAATGCGTGCGCACCAGCTTGATCGAGAGGTGCTGGCGCGACGCCAGCCGGTCCTTGACCACGAGATCGCATTCCGCCCCGCGTCCGACGACGATGCTGGTGCGCCACTGGTCCACCCGCACGCGTTCCTCGTCCAGCGTCACCAGCAGGCTGCCGGTATCAGCCGGTATCGTTTTCGCCGAACGCAGGTTGACGTCGGTCATCTCGTGGTTGTCGGTGCGCCACAACACCTGGTAGACGGTGGTCCCCTCTCCGCTGCCCTTCAGCGTCGTATCGAAAATCGGCCGCACGCAGGACTTCAGAGCGGCGGAGAGACACTGCTCCGTTGCAGCGGTGGTGAGGATCTGCCCCCCCGTTGCGACCGCCGTCAGGTAGGCCGCTGCATTTACCGTGTCGCCGAACACGTCGTTTTCCTCGACCAGCACCGGTCCATGGTGCAGCCCGACATGGATGATGACCGGGTAGTCGCCGGGCCGGCTCGAAGCGACGATCGACTGCATTTCGCTCGCCGCCAGCACCGCCTGGTCGGCGCTGGGAAAAACGCACATCAGCTCGTCGCCCATCGTCTTGACGAGGCGCCCTTCGTAGCGTGGCAGCACGCCCGCGATGAGCGTCAGGCAGGCATTGACGATGTTGCGGGCGGAGACGTCGCCCAGTGTTTGATAAAGCCTGGTGCTGCTGGAGATGTCCGCGAACAACACCGCCATGGTTTTCTTTTCTCGTGGCACGGCAGGATTATAGAAGATGAACTGCGCGACTGGTGCGGTGTGACTGATGAACCGTGACTGATACGGCGTGACTGGTGCTGCGTGACTGGTGCTGCTTGACTGAAATCGCGTAACCTGCAGTGGGTGACAAAACTGGCTGGAAACCGCCTTATCAATCACGTTTCATCAGTCACGCCCTATCAGTCACGGTTCATCAGTCACGCCTCAGCAGTCACCAAGCGCTACGCGAGGCCCGCCGGCCCAGCCGGCTCCTCCATCTCCGAGAACCGCACCGGGAGTATTTCGCGCACCGCGAGGCTGCCGGACGGCGCCTTTTCCACGAGAGTCAGCGACTGCTTTTCCGCTATGCCGGTCGGTATGATCATCCGCCCGCCCGGTTTGAGCTGCCCCAGTAGCGGGGGCGGGATCAACTCGGCTGCAGTGGTCACCATGATCTTGTCGTAGGGGGCAAACTCCGCTAACCCGTAGTACCCGTTACCGGCCCGGACGTCGATGTTGTCATAGCCCAGGCGCTTCAAACGCCGCGCGGCGCCCTGCGCCAGCTCTTCGATGATATCCACCGTGCAAACGCGCTTGACGAGCCCGGCGAGCACCGCCGCCTGGTACCCGGCTCCCGCGCCGATCTCGAGCACCACGTCGTCATCCTCGAGCTCGAGCAGGTCGGTCATCAGCGCGACAATGAACGGTTGCGAGATCGTCTTGTCGTAACCGATCGGCAGCGGCCGGTTAAGGTAGGCGTAAGGTTGAAGCTCTATGGGTACGAATTCATGCCTCGGCACGGACCCGACAATGCGCATCACGCGCCCGCTGAATGCCGCTTTGCCGGTATGCCCTGCCGTGAGCACCGCCTCTGCGGCGATCTCCGCCAGCAGCTGCTGGCGCAGGTTCTCGAACAGATCCTCACTCATGGCCCATAGTATCCTTCCGCCATCGGGAACCGCAAGAAAGCGCGAGGAATGTATCGGACTTGGTTCCGACACATTCCTT
>CAZQJF010000134.1:0-2595 GCA_964593735.1 uncultured Streptomycetaceae bacterium
TGGCAGCGCTCACCTGGAACGGCTATAAGTCGTGCTACTACCGCACCTACTGCGCCGGCAAGGAGCCGACCAAGGACCAGAAGGAGGTATACGCAACGGCATTGAAGTGGCTGTACGACTCGATCAAGGCGGTGAAGGTCGGCGCCACAACCAAGGACATCGCCTCCAAATGGCCCTCGGCCAAAGAAGCGTGGGGCTACGAGGAGGAAGACCAGGCGGCCGCCAATTTGTGGGGCCACGGACTGGGCCTCGCGCAGTACGACCAACCGGTCATCTCGCGCATCTGGTCGCTCGATCATCCGCTCGAGATCAAGGAAGGCATGGTGTTCGCGCTCGAAACGCAGCACGGCAGGAAGTTCGAGTGGGGCGTGCGCATCGAGGAGATGCTGATTGTGCACCAGGACCGCGTCGAGATCATCTCGAACTTCCCGGTCGAGCAGATCACCGTCGTCGATCCGATGCCGGGTTATTCGAGCCTGGCAGGAAGATGAGGGGCCGGTAATACCATCAGCCACGGAGCGCACGGGCAACGCAGCCCGGCGTTCTCCATTGCCAGCCGATCCATGAACGCCATCGTCATTCCGCTTTCCGCGCCCCAGGCGGCGGATTCTGCGTGCGTCGGACCCAAGGCGGGCAACCTGGCCGCACTGGGCCATGCGGGTCTGCCCATCCCCGACGGTTTCTGCCTCACGGCGGACGCCTACCGGGCGCAGATCGCTGCGCTGGGCCTCGAAGCTTCGGCGCGCGGCGTGTTCGGCGCGGACGACGGCCTGCAAGCACGCCGTCACGCGCTCGACATGAAGTTGAACCTCATGGACAAGCCCGTGCTCGCGGACATACGCGAGCCGCTGCTTGCGGCACGGCAGGCGTTGCTGGATCGTAATCCCGGCGCGACGGTGGTGGTGCGTTCGTCCGCCCTGGTCGAAGACCGCGACGGGTCGAGCTTCGCGGGCCAGTTCGAGAGCTATCTCGAGCTGGAGGATGAAACCGAGTTCCTCATCGCCGTGCGCGCGTGCTGGGCTGCGCTGTGGTCCACGCGCGCGCTGCGTTACATGGCGACTCACGATCTCGATCCCGCCGACACCGCCATGGCCCTCCTCGTCCAGCCGCTGGTCGCCGCCCGCTGCGCCGGCGGCGCGCTCAGCCGGACCGCCGAGGGCGACATTCTCATCAATGCAACCTGGGGCCTCGGTTCGGCGATCGCCCAGGGCGAAGTGGCGCCCGACCGCTACATCCTGAGCCGGGACGGGGATCTCAAGGAGTCCGTCACGGGCTCGAAACAGCGGCAGCACGCCGCGAGCTGCGCGCACGTGGGTCGCTCGCGAATCGGCAGCAGCGTGCTCGCGCCCACGCCGTGTCTCGATGCGCAGCAGGCAACCGAGCTGGCGCGCCTGGTGCGCAGGACCGACGAACTGATGGGCATCCCGGTCGAAATCGAGTGGGCAATGGACCCACACGGCTTCAAGCTGCTGCAGGCGCGTCCGCTGCACCTGCAGACCGGCGCCGTACCCGACGAGTCGTGGCGGCGCCATCCCCGCATCAACGGCCAGCCCGCCGGCGTCGGCTGGGCGACCGGCCGCGCGTGCGTGGTGAATTGCGAATGCGAGCTGATCCGCGTGGCTCCCGGCGACGTGCTCGTGACAAAGATGGCAGGGCCGGCCCTGGGCCAGATTCTGCCGCGCGTCGCGGGAGTGGTCGCCGAGCTCGGCGGCAGCACCTCTCACCTCGCCTCGCTTGCCCGCGAGCGCGGAATCCCGATGGTACTGGGCGCGCTCGATGCCACGCTTCGCATACCCGACGGCTCGATGGTCGCGGTGGATGGCGTTTCCGGCGTGGTGCGCTGGATGGCGATGAAGCAGTGACTCGTTTCTCGTGGCTCGTTACTCGTTGGCCGACACACAGCGCCGAATACGTTCATAAGAAACGAGCAACGAGCAACGAATCACCCCCCAGGAGCAGAAAATGACCCAAAGACTCCGTGGCATTTCCGACAACGAAGCGACCGGCCCGGCCAAAGAGCTGTTCGAGGCATCGAACCGCATGCTGGGCCGTGTCGCGAACCTGCAGCGCATTCTCGCCCACAGTCCCGACGTCGCGCGCTGGTTCCTGCCGTTCATAGCGGCAGTGCGCCAGCCCGCGGCGGGAGCGGTCTCCGACGTCCGGCTGCGTAACCTGGCCGTGCTCAAGACCTCGACGTTGAACGGCTGCCATTACTGAACGGAGCACAATCGGGTGCTTGGTCAAGCACTGGGCCTGAAGGACGAAGAGTTCGACGCGCTGCAGGGTGACTACCGCGCGAGCCGGCTTTTCAACGAGAAGGAAAAGGCGGCTCTCGCCTGGGCAGAGGCGATGACGCTCAATACGGCAAAACGCGACGACGCGGTATGGAACGAGCTGCGCCGGCTTTTCACCGATGCCGAGATCGTGGAGATTTCGCTCGCTTCGGGGTTGTTCAACATGATCAACCGCTTGAACGACTCCTTCCGCACCGAGCTCGAACCCGAGGAATACAACCGCCGCCAGCACGGCGCCGTGGGCGTGACCGCCGCGGTGCTCGACGATTACGCCTGCCGCATCTGCTCGGGCAGAAAGTAG
>CAZQJF010000134.1:2695-4793 GCA_964593735.1 uncultured Streptomycetaceae bacterium
TACATCACTCAGCCTGTCGCCGCGAGCGCAATCGAGCGGTTGCGTGCGATCGCCGACGTGGAGATAAACCCGGATTCCCTGCATATCGCCACCAAGGACGAGTTGCTCGCGAGAATGCCCGGGCTGGATATCCTGTTCTGCCTGCTGCACGACCGGATCGATCGCGACGTGATTGCGGCTGGCAAGCGGTTGCGCGCCATCGCTTCGATGAAGATCACCCCGTCGGACATCGACGTGGCGGAGGCGACCGCGCGGCGCCTCCCGGTCACGGTCATCGCGCCTATCGTGACCGAGGCAACCGCGGACATACACTTCGCGCTGCTGCTGGCGGTGGCCCGGCGCGTGACCGAGGGCGACCGGCTGGTGCGCGCGGGGGTGTTTCCCGGCGCGCAGTCGGCGCACCTCCTGGGCGCCTGGGTGCACGGCAAGACCATCGGCCTGATCGGCGGCGGCGGCCGCATTGGCCGCGCCGTCGCCAAGCGCGCCCAGGGCTTCTCGATGCGAACCCTCTACTGGACGCCGCGCCGCAAGACCGAAAGCGAGGAGCGCGAAGCGGGACTTGCATACGTCTCTTACGATCAGCTGCTCGCCGAGTCCGATTTCGTTTCGGTTCACGCCCCCCTCACCCCCGATACCCGCCACCTCGTCGGCGAACGCGAGCTCCGCCTGATGAAACCGACGGCGTTTCTCGTCAATACCGCGCGCGGCCCGATCGTGGATGAAAAGGCCCTGGTCCAGGCGTTAGCCGAGAAGCGCATCGCGGGCGCGGGCCTCGATGTCTTCGAGAATGAACCGCGGGTCGAGCCCGCGCTGCTGGCCATGCAGAACGTCGTGCTCACGCCGCACCTGGGGAGCGCCGTCACGGATTTGAGAGAAGCAATGGCCAACGTCGTGGTGGACAACATCGTGGCCGTGCTCGAGGGGCGGCAGCCGCCGAATTGCTGGAACGCTGAGATATACAAGTAAATCGTGATCCGTGATCCGTGAATCGATTGAACAACGACCTATATGAGGCCATTGGATCATCAATCACATTCACGGTTCGCGGGCGAATCAAGAGTCACAGTTGACGGATCACGGATCACGAGTCACGGATCACGCTTTTGAGGGATAACGAGATGGCCGAAAAAGCAAAAGTAGTGCTTACCGACTACGTCTGGGAATCCCTGGACGTGGAGAGAAAAACGCTCGAGGGCCTCGCCGAGCTGGTGCCCCTGCAGACGAAAAAGCCCGAAGAGTTCCTGCCCCAGGCTGCGGATTGCGACGCGCTGCTCAACACCTACGCCGGTCCCATCACGGCCGATGTCATGGCGCGGATGCCGAAGTGCAGGATCATCGCCCGCTACGGCATCGGCGTGGATACGATAGATCTGGAAGCGGCCACGCAGGCGGGCATCATCATCACCAACAACCCGACCTACTGCATAGAGGAAGTGGCCGAGCATACGATGGCGCTGCTGCTCGCGTGCGCGCGCAAGGTCGCGTTCTACGACCGCCTCGTCCGCGCAGGAACGTGGGCTGTGCCCCCCGGCAAGCCCCTGTTCCGCCTGGACGGCAGCACGCTCGGCCTGGTCGGCTTCGGCAACATTGCGCGGCAGATTGCCGTGCGGGCGGCGGCCTTCGGTATGCGCGTGCTCTACGCCGACCCCTTCGTCAAGGAGGGGCAGTTCAAGGAACCTGGCAGGAAAACCGAGCTGCCTCAACTGTTCGCGGAATCGGATTTCATTTCCGTTCATCCGCCGCTGACGCCCGAGACCCGCAAGATGATCAACGATGACGCGTTCGCGCGCATGAAATCGACCGCCTACCTCATCAACTGCTCGCGCGGCCCGATCGTGGACACCGAAGCGCTGGTGCGGGCGCTCGACGCGAAGAGAATCGCCGGTTGCGCACTCGATACGACGGATCCCGAGCCGCTGCCCGATCCGCACCCGTTGCGTGGCCGTGAAAACGTCATCATCAACCCGCACGTCGCGTGGTACAGCGAGAAGGCGATGGTCGGGCTCCAGGCGGGGGCGCCGGGCGAAGTGCGCCGCGTATTGACCGGCGAATGGCCGGTGAACGTCGTCAACAAGGCCGTGAAGGGCAAGTCCCGGGC
>CAZQJF010000134.1:4893-7457 GCA_964593735.1 uncultured Streptomycetaceae bacterium
GGCTGGTGGGGAAAGAATCACCTCGCCGCGGCCCAGGGCAAGAGCAGTAAGCTGCGCTTCGTTCACGGCGTGAGCAAGGAGATCGACGCGGCACTCCCGCTCGCCGAAGCCCACGGCTTCACCTTGAGCGACGACCTCGAGCGCGCGCTCGAGGATCCGCGCGTCCAGGCGGTCGTGCTGGCTACGCCCCACTCCCTTCACACCGACCAGATCGTGCGCGTGGCCGCCGCCGGAAAGGCCGTGTTTTGCGAGAAGCCGTTCGCGTTGAAGCGCGCCGACGCGGAACGCTCGGTGGCGGCGTGCGCGCAAGCCGGCATTGCGCTCGGCGTCGGCACGAACAAACGCTTCTGGCCTTCGATGGTGGAGCTGCGGCGCGTGGTGGCGAGTGGAGCGCTCGGCCGCATCATGCTGATCGAAGGTCACTACAGCAACGAGAACTCGGGCATGCATTTCTCGGCGTGGCGGGATTCGCCGGACGAATCTCCCGGCGGCGGCATGACCGGAACCGGCATACACCTGCTCGACGCCTTCGTCAGCGTCGCCGGCCCGGTGTCCGAAGTGAGCGCGCGCCTGACTAAGCACCGCCCCGGCGCGGATCCCCGCGACACCATAGGCGTCAACTTCGAGTTCGAGAGCGGTCTTACCGGCTACTTCGGCGCCGTGCGGGCCTCGCCGATTTTCTGGCGCGTCCACGTGTTCGGCGACGAGGGCTCGGCCGAGTCCCTCGGCGAAAACCAGCTCGTCCTGCGCACGCGCGGCGGCAAGGTCGAGGTGCGTGACTTTCCGAAGGTGGATTCGATCCTCGCCGAACTGGACGCGTTCGCCGACGCGGTGGAAGGGCGAGCGCCCTACCCCATCAAGCCGAAAGAGATCGTGGACGTGGTGGCGGCGTTCGAGGCGGTCATCCAGTCTATGGACACCAGGAAGCCCGTGTCCATAGACTAAATGGAAGATCCGTCAGGGTATCGCTCGTTCTCGTGCGGACAGAGAATGCTTGAGAGAAAAATCTGGGCCGATTGCGCCGCCATCTGCGTTTCCTCATTAAATAATTGAATAAATGAAAAAGGCGGGCCAACCTGGCCCGCCTTTTTCTTTGGAACGCGGCCTGGACTACAGGGCGCGTTCCAGCGCCTCGCGCTGTGCGTAGAGCTCCTGCGGCATGCGCGCCTTGAGCTTCTCGTACAGCTCCGCGTGGTCCTTCACCTCCTTGCGCCATGCCGCGGGATCGAGCTTCATCAACTCGTCGAAGCGCGCGGCCGTGAAGCTTTCCAGCCCCCCCCATTCGAGGTCCTCGTAGCGCGGCTGCAGGCCCAGCGGCGTCTTGACCGCGTCCACCTTGCCTTCGATGCGGTCGATGACCCACTTCAGCACCCGCATGTTTTCGCCGAAGCCCGGCCAGATGAATCCGCCCTTCTCGTCCTGCCGGAACCAGTTGACGCCGAAAATGCGCGGCGGGTGCTTGAGGTTCCTGCCGACCGCGAGCCAGTGCTTGAAATAGTCCCCGTAGTGGTAGCCGCAAAACGGCAGCATCGCGAACGGGTCGCGTCGCACCACGCCTACCTGCCCCACGATCGCGGCGGTCGTTTCCGACGCCATGGTCGAAGCCATGTACACCCCGTGCGTCCAGTCGAACGACTCGGTCACCAGCGGGACAGCGGTGGCGCGCCGCCCGCCGAACAGGAATACGCTGATCGGCACTCCGTCCGGGTTCTCCCAATCCGGATCCACGGACGGGATCTGGGCGCAGCTCATGGTAAAGCGGGCATTGGGATGAGCCGCCTTGCGCCCGCAACCCGGCGTCCAGGCCTTGCCCTGCCAGTCGGTCAGTTCTTTCGGCGGTGACTGGGTCATGCCCTCCCACCACACGTCGCCGTCCGGCGTCAATGCGACGTTGGTGAATATCGTGTCGTGAGACACCGCCTTCATGCAGTTCGGGTTGGTGAACTCGGAGGTTCCCGGCGCGACGCCGAATGCGCCGGCCTCGGGGTTGATCGCATAGAGGCGGCCGTCCGCGCCGGGCTTGATCCAGGCGATATCCTCGCCGATGGTAGTGACCTTCCAGCCCTTGTCGCTGAACACCTTTGGCGGAATCAGCATCGCGAGATTGGTCTTGCCGCACGCGCTCGGAAAAGCCGCGGCGACGTAGTGCTTCTTCTTCTCGGGCGTCTCGATGCCCAGGATCAGCATGTGCTCGGCGAGCCAGCCCTGCTCCTTCGCCATGATCGATGCTATGCGCAGCGCCAGGCACTTCTTGCCGAGGAGCGCGTTGCCGCCGTAGCCGCTGCCGAACGACCAGATCTCCTTGGTCTCGGGGTAGTGAACGATGTACTTGTGCTCCTTGTTGCTCGGCCAGACCACGTCCTTCTGCCCCGGCGCGAGCGGCGCGCCTATCGAGTGCACGCACGGCACGAAGTGGCCGTTCGTCCCCAGCACGTCGACCACCTTGCGGCCGATGCGGGTCATCAGCTTCATGTTGACGACGACATACGGCGAGTCCGTGACCTCCACGCCGATGTGGGCGATGTGCGAGCCGAGCGGCCCCATGCTGTAGGGGATCACGTACA
>CAZQJF010000135.1:0-7449 GCA_964593735.1 uncultured Streptomycetaceae bacterium
CGGCGCGTTGTCGGCCCTGACGAGCGAGATGGCGGGCTCGTCCTCGTGGCGGAGCGCCTTCTTCCGTTGCGCCGTTTGGGGGATCAAACCGTATACCGCGGCGGTCAAGCCGCCCAGGATCAGGGCCATGCCGGCGATCATCATCCAGTCCAACGGCATGCCGGCCATCCGGTAGTGCATGGGAGCGGCGTGGAAGAACATCGGAAAGTGCGCGCAGACGCCCACCGCGAGGCAGAGCGTTCCCAGCCAGAAGGCAATCGGATGATGAAATCTGATCCCGCTGCGATTCACGGCATCCCTTCGATTGAAAATGGCGCAAGCAGGGTAAGTTTATCTTTTCGGGAGCCCGACGCATCCCTGGCTGGTCGCGCGGGCTGGCGGCGGGCAGCTTTTGGCGCGATACTCCCGTTATCTATCCGCCGATACCCCCCAGGAGGGAAAATGGAATCCTTGATCGCACGCCTCGTCTGGATGCTGCTAGCCTGCGCTTGCGTGGCGGGCCCGGCGCTCGCGCAGAAGTATCCCAACCGGGCGATCCGCATCATCGTTCCCCAGCTGCCCGGCGACACCTGCGACACGCTGGCGCGGATGCTGGGCTACAAGATGGGCGAGCAACTCGGCCAGCAGTTCGTCGTGGACAACCGGCCCGGGGCGAGCGGCACGATCGGACTCGCATTGGCCGCGAAGGCGCCCCCCGACGGCTACACGATCGCCTGCGGGCAGGGCGGCAACCTGTCGGTCATTCCCCACACGATGAAGGCGGTGCCGTACAACGCGCTGAAGGACTTCGCGCCGGTGGCGCTGGTCGCGACCAACTATCTGGCGCTGGTCGTGCACCCGAGCACGCCCTTCAAGACCGTCGGCGAGTTCATCAAGTACCTGAAGGCCAACCCGGGCAAGGTGGCTTTCGCCTCGAACGGCGAGGGTGCTTTCATACACATGGCGACCGAGATGTTCCGCTCCTCCGTGGGCTTCGAATACCTGCATGTGCCCTTCAAGGGAGTGCCGCAGATGGGTGCGGAGCTGATGAGCGGCAGGGTGGATGCCGCCTTCAGCTCGTTCACGGGAATGTATCCTTTCGTCACGTCCGGCAAGGTACGGCTGCTCGGCATCGCCAAAGCCACGCGCGCGCCCAACTATCCCGACTATCCGACCATCGCGGAAACGGTTCCGGGCTTCAGCTCCGGCGGCTGGTTCGGGCTCGTCGCACCGGCCAACGTGCCGAAGGACATCCTCGCGACC
This sequence comes from uncultured Streptomycetaceae bacterium, assembly GCA_964593735.1. GTDB lineage: Bacteria > Pseudomonadota > Gammaproteobacteria > Burkholderiales > SG8-41 > SG8-41. The sequence continues at coordinate 1,243 of CAZQJF010000135.1, forward strand.
CTCAACCGGGCGGCGAACGCCGCCATGAAACAGCCTGACGTAAAAAAGAAGCTGGAGACCCTGGGGCTGGACCTGTGGGACGAGTCGACGGAATATTTCGGCAAGCTCCTGAAGAGCGAATACGACAAGTACGGCAAAGTGTCCCGCGACATCGGGCTGGTACCGAAGTAGCGGTTTAGCGAGTACGGTCCCCTCGCGGGGCTGGAAATTCTCTCCCCTCCTTCAATTAGGAGGGGTGGCGCACGAAGTCCGCCGGGGTGGTCTAGAAGGTTCATACAGTCCCCCTCGCGGGGGCTTGGTTGCCGGGGTCATCCTTCAGCCATCATTCTTGATCTTTCGTCTACTCCAGCATCTCGATCGCGCCATTCGCCGTCACGGTAATCACGCTTATCGCGCTTGCAATTGCAGCTTCGCCAGCTGCGCGCGCGACGGGGCATCTCCCGCTTTGGCGGCCTGTAGGAGTAGTGCGGTAGCCTTCTCGATGTCCGGCTTCGTGCCGCGTTCGAGACGCATCAGCGCGGCGTTGTAGGCTCCGACGGCGTTTCCCATCCCGGCCGCCTCCTCGAAGGTCGCGAGCGCGTTGTCGGGGCACAGTCCGAAGATGTCCCACGCCGCGCCGGCGCGCAGGAGCGCGCGGGCGTCCTGCTTTTTCCGGATCGCATCGATGACAGACAGCGGCCACGCCGCAACGGCCGAAACCATGACCTCCCCGTCCCTGGCAACGAGATACTGGCCGACGCTCAGGGTGACCGCCTGCCGGGTCGTGCGCAGTCCGCCGTCGGCGCTGACCCACAAAAAGCCTTGAGTGCCGGTAACGGGAAAGCCTCCCAGCGCCTTTGATAGGCGCTCCGCGATCGAGAGCGTATTCGCCGCCGGGCGCACACCGCTCCAGGACGCGCGCAACTCGACGCGTTTCACTGTCTGATGCCTGGCCAGGAACTCTCGAATCGTTCCTGCGAGATGATCGGGCGTAAGAATCCGCGACTCGGCGTCGTAGGCATGCCACGGGCTCGCGTGCAACGAAACGAAGAGGACCGCCTGATCGTCCTGTGCCTTGTCCATGAACTCGAAAAACGCCTTATCGGCCGGAAGGCAGGCCTGCGTCTTCGGATCGCACGCGGAAAGCGACTCGACGCCTCGAACCGGGAGTTCGTGCCGGCAATCCGCTATCGCCGCGAAACTCATCGAACCAATGAGCACGGCAAGAAACGATCTCATGCGGTATTTCTCCCCTTTCTCGCCAGCCGGCGCGAGTATCGAAGAACTCGAGGCCTTCCCCAAACGAAAGTAGAATGATCACATCCTCGTTGTCAATCATCGGCGCCCTTGAGGGGTGTCCATTGAATATTACGAAACAGGAGAAATGAATGGGCTCGATACATAAACGTAATGCTGCTCTCGCCGGGGCGCTCTTCGTCGCGCTGCTGGGTTCAGGCGCGCTCGCGCAGCCCGCGGCACCCGGCGCCGCGCAGGCTTATCCGGTCAAACCGATACGCCTGGTCGTGCCATTTCCCGCCGGTGCGTCGAGCGACGTGGTCGGCCGGATGCTGGGCCAGAAGCTATCCGAGCAGGTGGGCCAGCAAATTGTGGCGGACAATCGGGCCGGCGCCGGCGGCAATCTGGGGATCGGGATCGCAGCCAAGTCTGCGCCCGATGGCTACACCATCGTGATCGCCACCTCCAGCATCGCCGTCAGTGTGTCTCTATATTCGAACCCCGGCTACGACGCGCTCAGGGATCTCGCGCCGGTCGCCCGGCTGACTTCGATCCCGAACGTCCTGCTGGTGCACCCATCGGTGCCGGCAAAAACCTTGCGCCAGTTCATCAGCCTGGCGCGGGCGCAACCCGGCAAGCTCAACTTCGGTTCCGGGGGCGCCGGCACCACCAACCATCTCGCCAACGAGCTGCTCAAGCACCTCGAGAAAATCAATATGGTGCACGTCCCCTACAAGGGCGTCACCCAGGCGATGACGGCGATGATGGGCGGGGAAGTGGACGAGGTGGTGATGCCGGTCACGACGGCAGTACCGCAGATCCGGGCCGGAAAGGTGCGCGCCCTGGCGGTGCTCACCGAGCGGCGCATCGCCGCCCTGCCCGAGGTCCCGACCGGGCTCGAGGCCGGCGTCGCCGACTTCACGATGCCGTTGTGGTACGGCATGTTCGCGCCCGCGGCAACCCCGCGCGAGATCGTGTCGCGGCTGAGCGGCGAGCTGGTGAAGGCGCTGGAGACCCCGCAACTGCGCGAACGGCTTACCGCCCTCGGCGTCGATCCCTGGCCCGGAACGCCCGAGCAGCTCGCGGAACTGCTGCGCACGGACATCGAGCGTTACGGGAAAATCGTGCGCAGCGCGGGCTTGCCCAGGCAATGACGGAAGGCCCGTTCAATGTTCCAAGTCCCACGTTCAATGTTGCACATGCAGGCCGAGGGCCGGCCCTTGCGCGTGCGTTTCCCTTCGCCCGAACACGCCGTCGGGCGCATCGCGGCGGACAATCGCGCGCCCGGGAGGGGAACGCGATTGAGACCGGCAGCCCGCGGTGATGGGTGATGGTTGATGGTTGATGGGTCTTCCACACTGCGGGGGTCATCCTTCCGCCTTCATCCCTTATCTTTTGTCTTCCGTGGGCGTGAGGACATGGATCACGCGACTCGCGATCATGTCCTTCACCCTGGCCGAATAGGCGGCCATGTGCGGAGCGGCAGCGTGCGCCTTGAGCGCCTGCGCATCGCGCCACTTTTCGATGAAGACAAATGCGTCGGCGCCGAACTTCGTCTGGAAGCTGCCGAGTCCTTCGGCGTCGATCGCGACGCCGTATTCGATGCAGCCGTCCTCGGCGCGCACGGCGGGGATGTTGGCCCGGGCGGCTTCCAGTACGCTTTCACGCATACCGGGCCTGGCGGTGATGATGGCTAGTACGTGGATCATGGCGGAGCTCCTTTGGTTGGTTTGCGCTCCCGCGTAGTTTATGCAAAGGGTGCCGCAGTGTCAGCGCTGATCATCGCGTGGTCAGTGGCGACGGTCAGGATGGGGGTGATGTGCGCCCGCACGTCGCGGGGCCGGTTGAGATCAAATCTTATACAGTCCCCCTCGCGGGGGGCGGGTCATCACTTTTTCGCTTTCCGAGTTCCGCCTTTCGCTTCCACCCCCAATCGCCGATGCCACGCCGCGATCGACTCCGTCGGATACTCATCGAATTTCTTGTCTGCGAGCTTCGACTGCACCTCGACCCAGCTCGCCTTCGACCCCAGCATGATGTGAGTGTGCGCCGGCGGAACCGGCAGCTCCGTGTCGATCGCGGATGCGTGCGGATGCACGAGGTCGGGCCAGCTCGGATCCCATAGCCAGAGCGCGCTGCCGCAGCGCTTGCAGAAATGCCGGCGCCCCGAGCTGCGCACGGCCCTGCCCGTGTCCTCGTCCAGCACGCGCGCGCGATACACGGCGATGTCCTTCCGCCCCTTGACCCTGAGCGTCCGATGTTCCCCGCTGATATTGATCGCATAACCGCCGGCTCCGGCGGTCTTGCGGCAGATCGAGCAGTAGCAGCGCATGTAGGGATAGGGATGGGCCGATTCGAGATGGAACCGCACGGCCCCGCAGTGGCACGAGCCTTCGAGATTCATGGCGATAGTCGTCCCTGGATCGCGCCGCAGGGAAGCCTGTCGCCTGGCTTCAAAAACGCGACTCGTCGATCTGCAGACCCAGCCAGTGCTGGCCGGTCAGTTCGTAGTTGGCGAGGCGGCCTTGCGCGTGCTGGGTGATCACGTGCATGTCCTGAAAGTGACGCTGGATCAGGTTGCCATCAAAGACGGTGGTCGCGCCGCAGGCTGTGTAGAGGCTCTCGACGATCTGGGCGGCGAGCCGTATGGCGTGTGTCGATGCAAGGCGCAGGACCGCGCGCCGCTCCAGGCTCAGCGTCGGCGCCTCCGCTGACGTTGCCTCGTTCCAGATATCGCACACTGCCTCCATCAGGAAGGCTCGACCGGAGCGCAGGGCGGCTTCGGCCTGACCGACGGCGAACTGGCTTATCGGCTGGTCGCGCAGCAGGCCTTTTATGTTACGCGGTGTCTTCGAGCCGGCAAGCTCGAAGAATGCGTTGAGACAGCTTCGTGCGAGGCCGAGGGCTACCATGCCATCACCGGCCGCGAATCCCAGCGTCAGCGGAATCTTGTAGCGCGGGCCCTCGGTCACGAGCGGTGCGCCGTAGGTGAGGACAGTCCGCTCGGCGGGCACGAACACATCGTCGACAACGAACGCATGGGTTCCCGTGCCGCGCATGCCCCGCGTATGCCACGTATCCAGCAGCTCCACCTGGGCCACCGGCACCAGGCAGTACCGCGCTTCGGGTTTTCCGTCCTTCTGCCTCACCGCGCCGTCCTCGATGACCTGCGCGTGGGCCGCGACCCAGGAAGCGTGCTTGCAACCGGTGCTGAAGGGCTGGTGGCGGCCGGTGACGCGGTAGCCTCCCGGGACCACCACGGCCTGCGCGGTTGGCCCCGGGGTATTCGACACCACGCTGCGGGGCGTGTCGATCCAGATTGCGCGCGCCACGTCGCGCGGCATCCGGGCTGAATAGGTCGACCAGTTCGCGCCCTGGCTGATGGTCCAGGCCGTGCTGGCATCGGCTTTGCCGATCTCCTCGATTGCCTGCACATAGGTCGGAAAGTCGGTTTCCAGGCCGCCGACGGCGCGTGGCACGGCCATGAGATACAAGCCGGCGTCGGCGAGTGCGTGGAAGACCGGTTTCGGCAGCTCGCGAGCCGCGTCGGTCGCGTCGGCGTTCTCCCGAACCAACGGGGCGAGTTGGCGGGCGGCTTCGAGTGGGGATGGAGGCGGAGTCAGGTCGGTCACGGCTGGAGAACCCGGCGACAAATTACCCCGAGTGTCCCGAATCCAGTCATCGCAGTCAATCCTTGACTCGTGCCGCGTGCAGGCCTTACGTAATCTCTGAAAACCTGCTCGGCGCCCGTGTCGAGGAGGTTTTTCAGCTGAGATTGGGGATGCAAAGGGGCCTCAGTGAAAATGAGGTCCCTTTTTTCAGAGCTTCCTTAGCGCCAGCCCAGAGCCGGAAATCAAGGGGTCGGACCTCCGCATCGCATTGATCTGGCGAACCTTCGTGCCCTTGGAGCTTGTTCCCATTATTGTTCTTCCCTTTGCGGCCTTGGCGTCCTTCGCGTTGAAGCTATTCTTTTCCTTCGCGTCCTTTCGCGAAATGCCCTAGAATTTTCCCAGACGCTCTTTTAGGAGGTACCCATGCCTGTGATCAAAGCCTTCGATCTCGCTTACGGGCGGCTGCGCTCCCCCGATCTCGATCGGGAAGAAGCGTTCCTGAGCGATTTCGGCATGGTGCGCGCCGATCGGACGAAGACAGCGCTCTACATGCGCGGAACCGATGCGCCGCACCATATACACGTGACGGAGCTGGGCGAGCCGCGTTACGTCGGGATTGCCGTTCACGCGGCCAGCCCGGAGGATCTCGACCGCCTGTCGCGGATCGAAGGCGCGTCCGCCGTCGAGGATATCGACGAGCCGGGCGGCGGCAGGCGCGTCCGCCTGACCGACCCCGACGGCTACCAGGTCGAGGTCGTGCACGGCATGGCGCTGCTCGACCCGATCCCGCTGCCGCGGCCCGCGGTCAATTCGGGCAACGACAAGCTCCGCCGCAAGGGCGAGCTGTACCGGATCGAGCGCGGCCCCTCGCACATTAAGCGCTTCGGCCATTTCGTCATCATGTCGAAGAACTTCGAGAAGACACTCGGCTGGTACCGGGAGATGCTCGGCTTCCGCTGCTCGGACGAATTCTACGAAGGCGAGAAGGGCAACGTCGTGGGCTCGTTCAATCGTCTCGACCGCGGCGACGAATACGTCGACCATCACGCATTCTTTTGCATCCGCGGCGACAAGAGCGGCCTCAACCACCTGTCCTTCGAGGCCGCCGATATCGACGATGTCATGGTCGGCCACGAGCATCTGCAGACCAGGGGCTACCAGCACATGTGGGGCATCGGCCGGCACCTGATCGGCAGCCAGTTTTTCGATTACTGGGCCGATCCCTGGGGCCGCGTGCACGAGCATTGGGCCGACACCGACGTGTTGAACGTCCACACCCCGCCCACTCTCATGGAACGCGGCGCGGGGACCAACGGACCGTGGGGCCAGCCGATCCCGCAGATCTTCAGGGGTCACGCCTCGCCCTGACGGCGGCCGTCAG